>JAAOZY010000005.1 GCA_012274205.1 Betaproteobacteria bacterium | reverse complement strand
TACGAGGAGTCCATCGAGGAGATGCGCCACGCCGACAAGCTGATCGAGCGCATTCTTTTTCTGGAAGGCCTGCCAAGCATGCAGACGCTGAACAAGCTCTCCGTCGGCAGCACCCTGCCCGCGTGTCTGGCGGGCGACCTGAAGCTCGAGCGCGGCGCTCACGCTGACCTCAAGGCGGCGATCGCCTACAGCGAAGGCAGCGGTGACTACGTGTCGCGCGAACTGCTGGACGATATCCTCGCGGATACGGAGGAACACATAGACTGGCTGGAGACGCAGCTCGGCCTGATCGAAAAGGTCGGGCTGCAAAACTACCAGCAGTCGCAAATGGGTGCGGGCTCCGGCTCCTAGTCCCGCACTTCGGCGCGCCTGGGGCCGCCCATTGTTCCGCCGCCGGCGCAATGCGCCGGCCGCCGCCATCCGAGGAGCCTCATGTCCGAATCGGTAAGCACGTCAATTCGCGTCACGCCCGATCTGCTGCGCAAGTACGACCGGCCGGGACCGCGCTACACCTCGTATCCGACCGCGGTCGAGTTCAACCCCGCCTACGACGCGCAGGCGTATTTCGGCTCGCTCGAACAGGCGGCAGCGCGTGCGGACGATCCGCTTTCGCTCTACCTGCACCTGCCTTTTTGCGAGCACCGCTGCACCTTCTGCGGCTGCAATGTGGTGATCACGCGGCACCGCGAGGTTGAGCAGAAATACCTGACTTACCTGCATCGCGAAATTCGCGAAGTGTCGCGGCGCCTGGGGCGGCGGCGCAAGGTGGTGCAGTACCACTGGGGCGGGGGCACGCCGACTTATCTGGCGGTGGAGGAGATGCGCGCGCTGCAGCAGGTCGTGACCGAGTGCTTCGACATCCAGCCCGACGCCGAGTCGGCGATCGAGGTCGATCCGCGCGTCACCAGCCGCGAGCAGATCGATCTGCTGCGCGCGATGGGCTTCAACCGCCTGTCGATGGGGGTGCAGGATTTCGACCCCGAGGTGCAGGCCATCATCAACCGCAACCAGACCGAGCGCCAGACGCGCGAGCTGTTCGCCTACAGCCGGAACGCGGGCTTCGGCTCGATCAACGTCGACCTGATCTACGGCTTGCCGCTGCAAAAGCCCGAGACCTTTGCCAAGACCCTGGATGCGGTGATCGAGCTGCGCGCCGACCGCGTCGCGGTTTACTCCTATGCCCACGTTCCCTGGCTGCGCACCCAGCAAAAGGGATTCGATCCCGCCATGCTGCCTTCGGGCGAGCAAAAGCTGGAGCTGTTCTGCATCGCGCGCGAAGCCTTCGTGCAGGCCGGTTACCGCCAGATCGGCATGGACCATTTCGCCGTGCCCGAGGATGAGCTGGCCAAGGCGGTGGAGTCGCGCACGCTGTCGCGCAATTTCATGGGCTACACGGTCAAGTCTGCGCCGGACATGATCGGCCTGGGTGTTTCCGCGATCGGCGACGTGGCCGGCGCCTACGCCCAGAACCAGAAGAAGCTGCCGCGCTATTACGACGCGCTCGACCAGGGCCTGCTGCCGATCGACCGGGGCTACCGCCTGAGCGCCGACGACCAGCTGCGCCGCTTCGTCATCACGCAGCTGATGTGCAATTTCCACCTGGACAAGCGCGCCGTCGAAGCGCGTTTCGGCATCGTGTTCGACCAGGCCTTCGAACCTGAGCTGGCGCAGCTGGTCGCTCCCGATGGCCTGATCGCGGCCGGATTCGTCAGCCTCAGCCGCGAAGCGCTCGACGTGGAGCCGCTCGGGCGACTGTTCGTGCGCAACGTGGCGATGCTGTTCGACCGTTACCTGGCGGGCAGAAGCGCCGGCGCGCCGATATTCTCCAGAACGATATAGCTGGGACGACTCCAGACGGCGTGCGAACCGCAGGCCGAATGGCCCTGCAGGATTGCGCTCAACGGCGCGTTCGCCGCGCCCCGACCTAGAGTTTTTTCAGCAGAACCTTGGAGCGCCGCTGCAGGTTGTAGAGTGATTTCTTCGGCTCGGGCAGGGCGCCGACCTCGGTCTCGGTGAAGCCGCGCTCGATGAACCAGTGCGACGCGCGCGTGGTGAGCACGAACAGCTTCCTGTAGCCGAGCTGGCGCGCCTCGACTTCGCCGTGATCGAGCAGCTTCTCGCCGTAGCCGCGCCCCTGGTATTCGGGCCGCACCGCGAGCGCCGCGAGTTCCGCCGCCTTGCCCGCGAGCGGATAGAGCGCGGCGCAGCCGACGATCACGCCATCGTGCTCGATCACGAAGAAGGTCTGCACCTCGCGCTCGAGCAGCTCGCGTCCGCGGTAGACCAGCGTGCCCTCGACTTCCAGCGGTTCGATCAGCTGCAGGATGCCGCCGATGTCGTCGATGCTCGCGGGGCGCAGGCGCTCGAGCTTGTCGGCGGTGATCATGCTGCCCGAGCCGCCTCGGGTGAACAGTTCAAGCAGCAGCGCACCGTCCACCTTGTGCGACACCACGTGCGCGCGCGCCACGCCGGCGCGCACCGCCTCCACCGCATGGCTCAGGTACAGGCGCGTGTCCGGCGTCAGGTTCTTGCCCTTTGCCAGCAGCAGATCGGCCTCCGCCGCAGACAGCTCCGGCATCAGGCGCCCGCGCGCATCCTCCACCGGCGCGTCGCTGAGGAACACCAGCTTGGTCGCCTGCAGTGCCTTGGCGATCGCGATCGCGACGTCTTCCATCGACAGATTGAACACTTCGCCGGTGGGCGAATAGCCGACGCTCGAAATGATGACCAGGTCGTCCACCGCGAGGCAGGCCTCGATCGCCGCGGCATTCACCTTGCGCACGGTCCCGGTGTATTGCAGGTCGACGCCGTCGAGCACGCCCATCGGCTGGGCGGTGATGAAATTGCCCGACACGGTGTTGATGTCGGCGCCGGCCATGGGCGAATTGGGCAGGCCCTGGGACAGCAGCGCGTCGAGCTCGACGCGCAGCAGGCCCGCGGCCTCTTTCACGCAGGCGAGCGCCACTGCGTCGGTGATGCGCAGTCCGGCGTGATAGCGCGAGCGCGCGCGCCGCAGTTTTAGCTGTGCTTCGATCTGCGGGCGCGAGCCGTGGACCAGCACCACGCGGATGCCGGCGCTGCGCAGCAGATTGATGTCCTGCGCCAGCACGCCGAACTTGCCGTCGGCCACGATCTCGCCGCCGAAGGCGATGACGAAGGTTTTGCCGCGGAAGGCGTTGAAATAAGGCGCCGCTGAGCGGAACCAGGCGACGAACTGGCTGTGGACGTTGGTCGGCATGCGCGCGTAACCGGGAGCGAAAGCGCCATTCTAAGAGCTTATTTCAAAACGAGGGAATACTTCCCCTCGTGCCCGGCTGTGTCAGAGGCCATTTCGCCAAATCTGAAATAGCCTTTAAGACCGTCGCCGCCGGCTTCCCGCGCCTCATTGTCGCAGGCGAGGGCGGCTGCCGCGCCGCCCGGCCGCGCGCTTGCGGTATCTAGCGGAAACGCCCGCCGCGACCGCCGCGGCCGCCAGCGTAGCCCTGCTGGCAGTATGCGGGACCGTAGCCGCCGAAACTCTGGTCTGCGATCTGCTTCTGTTCCGGCGTGAGCGCTGCGTAGAGATTCTTCAGCGCGGCAGCGCTGGCCTGCAACTCGGCCTCGCGCTGCTTCATGAACTCGGCTTGCTGGGCGGCGAACTCCGGCGCCGAGCCGGCGCTGCGCGCCTGCTGCATCTTGGCGAACCAGGCTTGCCGGCTTTCGCTCTGCTGCTTCGCGTTCTTGGCGAACGCCTGCCATGCACCGTCCTGCTTGGCGGTGATCCCCAGCTGTTCCTTCAGTCCGGCCAGATTCTCATCTACATTGCCGAAATTGCCGCCGTACATCGCCTGCGGACCCATGCCGTAGCCCGGACCCATGCCGTATCCCGGGCCATGTCCGCCCATCATGCCCGGACCCCTGCCATAGCCGGGACCGTAGCCGCCCATCATGCCGGGTCCCGGGCCGTAGCCGCCCATCATGCCGGGTCCCGGACCGTAGCCGGGGCCACCGGGACCGTAGCCATAGGGATTCGCGTTCACCGCCGCGGCGGCGAGCCCCAGCGATACCGCCGTGCCGGCGGCGAGTGCAATTTTCGTTATGCGTTTCATGATCAATTCTCCATTGGGTAATCTTGCTCAGCCTGCGTAGCCCGGGATCGTGCATTGAGTCGTCCCGTCGCATCGGTACCCATTTCAGCACGCCGGTGTATGTTCCATGTTGTCATGTTGTACGCTGCGGTAGCGCCGGGCCGGCGTGTTACACGCCGCTACAATTTCGCGGTTCGGCGGCGTCGGAACGTCGCGATACGCCCTGTCGGCACCCGCCCAAGCGGCCGGCATTTGATCTGTATCAAACGCGGTGCGCCCGGATGTAATTAGTCTGGCGGCGGAAACCCTGTAACCATGGACTGCGCATGACCGAAGTGTCCGCGATCGCACTGGTGACGGCATTCGGCGCCGGCGTCGTGTCGTTTCTTTCGCCCTGCGTGCTGCCGCTGGTGCCGGGCTATGTTTCGTATATCGCCGGCGACAGGATGTCGCGCGGCCATGATATGAGCGACTCGACCTGGCGCATGTCGGCGCTCTGGCTGAGCTTTTGTTTCGTATTGGGTTTTTCCACCGTATTCATTGTTCTCGGGGCCGGCGCTACCGGCTTCGGACAAATGCTGCTGCGCTACAAGTACGAGGCCAATATCGCCGGCGGCGCCATCGTCATGAGCTTCGGCCTGTTCATGACCGGCCTGCTGAAGCTGAACTGGATGCAGCGCGACCTGCGCTTCCACGGCAACATCCGCGGCGCGCGCCCCGCGGGCGCCTATCTCATCGGTCTCGCGTTCGCGATCGGCTGGACCCCCTGCATCGGTCCGGTGCTCGGGGTGATACTCACGCTCAGCGCCGTGACCGCGACGCTGTCGAGCGGCGTCGCGCTGCTCGGCGCCTATTCGCTCGGGCTCGGGCTGCCGTTCATCGCAACGGCGATGTTCACCGACAACTTTCTCGCTTGGCGCAAATCGATCGCGCGCATCGGGCGGCCGATGCAGATCGGCGCGGGCGCGGTGATGGTGGTGATGGGCCTCGCCATGATCACCGGGCAGCTGACCCAATTTGCATTGTGGCTTCTGGACACGTTTCCGGGTCTGGCGACCATTGGTTGACAGGATGCAGAACAGGACGTCCGAAGGACAGGAGTTGTAACTGCAATTCTGGTGCCCAAGCGGCAGTTCGAATCATTGCGTGTTGCCCGGAGCACGCGGGCGCTATGCAGGTCGGAAGTCTCGCTCCTGGTGTCGGCGGCGCCCCGCGCTCATTTCATGACGCTTGCGCAACCTTGTTCGGCTGCTCGGGCCGGTTCGTCGTGCGGGTGCGCCGCGTCAATGTGCGAGCACGCCGCAGGAAACGTGGCTTCGAAACGCGTCAATCCATTCGCGGAGAATGCCTGGATGGTTCCCGCGTGTGCCGCGATGATCGATCTGGTGATCGCGAGGCCAAGTCCGGCGCCATCGCCGCGTGCTTTGTGGCGCGCCGGATCTGCGCGGTAAAACCGGTCGAACAGCCGAGGCAGATGCTCCGGCGCTATATCCTCCCCCGGGTTTTCGACCGTCAACTGAATTTCTCCTGACTGGTGTTGCTCGATGGCGACGTTCACCGATTCGCCGCGCGGCGTGTGCCTGATTGCATTTGAAAGCAGGTTGCTCAAGGCGCGTCGAATCATCAACCTGTCACCGCGGACGGGCGCTGCCCCCCTGAGAGTGAGGCTGACGCCCTGATCCTCTGCAAATGCTTCGTAATAGCCGAATAGGTCGCGCACCTCAGCGGCCAGATCCACCGATTCGCTACTCGGCACGATCAGCCGGTTGTCCGCCTTCGCCAGGAACAGCATGTCGGCAATCATGCGCGCCAGCCGTTCATACTCCTCGAGGTTCGAATACAGCACTTCACGGTACTGGTCCGCCGACCTTGTCTGGGAAAGCGCCACCTGCGTCTGGGTCATCAGGTTGCTCACCGGGGTACGCAGTTCGTGCGCCAGATCCGAGGAGAAGTCCGACAATCGCCGGAACGAGCCTTCAAGGCGGGCGAGCATGTCGTTGAACGCAACTGCCAGATCGATCAGTTCGGGCGGCACCGATTCCGGCGGCAGGCGCTCGCCGAGGCGACTCGCGGAAATGCCGTGCGTCAGCCGCGCCAGATTGCGCACCGGCGCGAGTCCCCGGCGCGCGGCGATCCAGCCGAGCAATGCGGTCAGCGCAATGCTTGCCGCGATGGCCAGCCACAGGCGCTCGTGGAACGCTCGCATGAACAGGCGGTGATGCTCAGTGCTTACCGCGACAGCCACCGTCAGCGGCACCTGTCCCGTGATTCCGGTGAGCGCTGCTCCGGCAATGCCCAGGTATCCCTGCCCGTCCCGTTCCCATACCACCGCCCTTGCGCGCGTGGATGGATCTTCGGGCGGCCGGCCTTCGAGCAAGGCGGCGGGAAAGACCGCGCCTGGCGATTCGAACAGCAGCTTGCGCTCCGTTCCGACCACGGCGACCGACAGGCCGTGATGTCCCACCAGGGCGTCGGAAAGATTCTGCGGGACATTAGCCATGCCGGCCGGCGTGCGCACCTCGGCCAGCGTGTGGCGCACGAGTTCCAGCTTGCCATCGAGTTCCATCAGGTCGAGTTCCTCGAAATGCGCCTCCACCAAGGCGCCGATCAGGTAGCCGATCACGATAAGCACGGCCGTCGAAGCCGTGGAGAAGAACAAGGTGAGGCGGAAGGTGATCGACTGGGGCCGCATCATGCCGGCGCCGGAATTTCGAGTACGTAGCCCATGCCCCTGACGGTGCGGATGAGTTTCACCTCGAAATCGTCGTCTATTTTTGCGCGCAGGCGCCGCACCGCGACTTCGATCACGTTGGTATCGCTGTCGAAATTCATGTCCCAGACCTGGGAGGCGATGAGCGAGCGCGGCAGCACCTCGCCCTGGCGGCGCAGCAGCAGTTCGAGCAGCGCGAATTCCTTGGCGGTGAGATCGACGCGCTTTCCCGCACGCGTCACGCGCCGGCGCAGCAGATCGAGTTCCAGGTCGGCCACCTGCAACAGCTCGGGCTCGCTGGTCCTGCCCCGGCGCAACAGCGCACGCACCCGCGCCAGCAGCTCCGAGAACGCAAACGGCTTGACCAGGTAATCGTCCGCGCCGAATTCCAGTCCCTTGACCCGGTCCTCGACCTGATCGCGCGCGGTCAGGAACAGCACCGGCAGGTGCTTGCCCTTGCGCCGGATCTCCCGCAGCACCTGCCATCCGTCGAGTTTCGGCAGCATGACGTCGAGCACGACGAGATCGTAGTCGCCGGTCAGGGCCAGGTGCAGGCCGTCGAGGCCGTCGCGCGCGAGGTCGGCCACGAAGCCGGACTCGGACAGGCCCTGTTTCAGATAGTCGCCGGTTTTCTGTTCGTCTTCGACGATCAGGATTTTCATCGTTCTTCCTTGCGGCGGTGGTTGCGCATGCCAATTGTGCACGCGACCGACCCCGATTGCCGAAGATTACAAACTTGTAACGGCGCTGTCATCTATTCGTTGGGCGCCTGAAAGCTAAACGGCGCCCGGAAGAAGTAGATCCAAGCGCCGACTTCGCCGGTACGGATTTCAGCCCGAGTGGGTCGTTCGATCGGCCAGCGATGCCGCAAACTGACGGCAATGTAATCGTGCCGTCATGTCGGAGACGGGCGGGGCAGCGCAGACTGAGCTTGTCGGAAAAGAACGGATGAGCACATTACCGACATTGCAGCAGTTCCAATTAACCTGTCGATGGAGATATCCATGAAACTCAAACCCCCCCTCGCTGCGAGCCTGTTCGCCATCATGGCGGCGCTCGCTTTCAACGCCAACGCCGCAGCGGACACCCCGACGGATGCCAAGGTCGAAAAGACAACCCCCAAGAAGAAAATGAAGCCTCATTCCCACATGGAGGAAAAAACCGGCATTGCGCAGAGAACCCCTGACGCCAAGCCGGACAAATCCAGCGCCGCCAAAGACAAGACCAAACATTTCCATCCCCGGGACGGTAAGTAAGCCTCCGCCGGGAAAGCAAGGCGCAAGCCCGGCTTTCCCGTATTACCGCATCAACCGGGAGCGCGCCATGGGAGACCGGTGGCACTCGAACCGCGCAGCCTGCGACTGCGGCACGCCACCCGCGCGTCGTTGTGAACTCGGCGCAACAACGGGGCATAACAGCGCTGTGTGCGATGCCGCACGGACGATCAAACCATTTGCATCTACAAGCATTGTTCGTGCGATTGGTCTTGCCGGCGCCTCGCCCGGACGTCGCGCCAGGCGGTCGTCGATGTGTTGCCTTGCGCTCAGGGTACGCCTTGGCTAACGGTGACTACCAGTAACCGGAACATGATTTTCCTCAACCCTAAAGGAAAGACCATTATGAAAACCTCAATACTCGTCGCGGCAATCATGGCCGGCGCGCTGGCGGCGCCTTTCGCATCAGCGCAGGACAAATCCCTATCGTCGCCTGCCGTGTCAGCGCAGAAAAGAACGGTCCCCGCCAGGCAGGCGATGCGCATGGACATGGACAAGCAAATGTCCCAGATGCAGGAGAACATGAAAACCATGCAGCAGCAGATGGAAAAGCTCCGGGCGACAACCGACCCGCTGGAACGCCAGAAGCTGATGCAGGAGCACATGCAGACCATGCAGGAAAACATGCAGGCGATGCACGGCATGGGCGGCCCGATGATGATGGGCAGCGGCCGGAGCGGCAGTGGCGCAACGAGCGGTCATAAACATACGACACGTGGCGACGTGACGCAGCGCCAGGAAATGATGGAAAGCCGTATGGACATGATGCAGATGATGATGGAGCAGATGCTGCAGCACGATCAGGCAATGCAATCGATGCCCGCCAAATAAGCGCGAACTTTGAAAGGAGGCGATTTATGTACGGATTCAGCACTACCATAAAGCCACCGTTCGATGCCGCCGTCGCGAAAGTCACCGAGGCCCTGAAGAAGGAGGGATTCGGCGTGCTCAGCGATATCGATGTCAAGGCGACGCTGAAGGCCAAGCTCAATATCGAGCATCGGCCGTATCGCATACTCGGCGCGTGCAATCCCCCGCTCGCCCACCGCGCGATCGAAGCCGAACCGGACATCGGTTTGTTGCTGCCGTGCAATGTGGTCGTGCGCGAGGAAGCCGATGCAAGCATCACGGTTGCGTTCATGGACCCCGAGGCGGTATTGAAGCTGGTCGACAAAGCGGAAGTGTCTGCCCTGGGCAAGGAAGTGCGGGCACTGTTGCAGCGGGTCTGCGCCAGCCTCAAGGCGTGACACACGGATTGGGCGCTGGCGCGCAGGATTAGAGGACGTTCCACGCACCATGATGATGCCCGGCGTTATGGCGCGCGCGGCGCTTTGGTCGACACTCGCTTTCGTCTTGAATCTTGCGTGGGAAATCGCGCAGATCAGGCTGTATACGATCTGGGCTGATGCGGATAGCATGACCGTCGCCTGGGCACTACTGCATTGCTCCATCGGCGACGTCCTGATCGCACTCGCGACGTTCGCGCTCGCCGGATTGGTCCTTCGGCGTGCGAACTGGCCGGCATCGCGCCCATGGGCGGGCGGCGCAATTTTCGTGATCAGCGCGATTGCTTATACCGCATGGAGCGAGTGGTACAACGTCTATCGCGCCGGCAGCTGGGGCTATACGGCGGGCATGCCGCTGATTTTCGGCATTGGACTTTCGCCGCTGCTGCAGTGGCTGATCCTGCCGCCGGTATTGGTGCTCTCCTGCCGAACGCTGGTGCCGGTGCTGTCCGGTCAGAACAGCGCGCGCAGCCCTATTCCGACCGGCAATTCTACGAAGGGCCAGACATGACGACAGGCATGAACCAGTCGCAGCAGGCGCACGCGCATACTCCTCCGCATATGGCTTCCACGTTCCCAGACGCCGCGGCGGCAGTGAGCGGCACCCGCTACACCTGCCCCATGCACCCGGAGATCGTGCGTGACGCGCCGGGCAGTTGTCCGAAGTGCGGCATGACGCTGATACCGATACGCGAGGCCATCGTGCACGCCGCGGAATATACCTGCCCCATGCACCCGGAAATTCGCAGCCCTCAGCCCGGCAGTTGCCCCAAATGCGGGATGGCGCTGGTGCCGGTCGCTGGCACGGGGGAAGCGGACGATGCCGAACTGCGCGATCTCACGCGGCGGCTGTGGACTGGTGTCGCGCTGTCGATCCCGCTGGTGGTGCTCGCGATGTCGCCGATGGTCGGCATCCATGATCTGTTCGGGCTCCAGCCGCGGCCGCGCGGCTGGATCGAGTTCGCGCTCGGCACGCCGGTTGTGCTCTGGGTGGGCTGGCCGATCCTGCGCAAATTCTGGTTCTCGCTCGCCCATCGCGCACTCAATATGTACACCCTGATCGGGTTGGGGGTGGGACTCGCCTACCTGTTCAGCCTCGCCGCCGTGCTGGCGCCCGCCTGGTTTCCGCCGGAGTTCCGCGAGCACGACGGCGCGGTCGGCACCTATTTCGAGGCCGCCGCCGTGATTGTGACGCTGGTGATGCTCGGCGACGTGCTGCAGCTGCGCGCCATGGGCAAGACCAGTCAGGCGATCCAGCAGTTGCTGCAGCTCGCGCCCAACCTCGCCTGGCGCGTGCGCGCCGACGGCGTCGAGGAACAGGTGCCGCTAGCCAGCGTGGCCGTCGGCGACCACCTGCGCGTCAAGCCGGGCGAGAAGGTGCCGGTCGATGGCACTGTAATCGAGGGCGCGAGCAGGGTGGACGAAGCCATGATCACCGGCGAACCGATGCCGGTGGCAAAGGCGGTTGGGGACAAGGTCACCGGCGCCACCGTGAACGGCAATGGCTCAATGCTCATTCAGGCCGGCCGAGTGGGCGCGGATACGTTGCTGGCGCGCATCGTTCACATGGTGAGCGAAGCGCAGCGCACGCGCGCGCCGATCCAGCGCCTCGCCGACATCATCGCGGCCTACTTCGTCCAGATCGTGGTCACCATCGCCATCGCAACGGCGCTCGTTTGGTGGTTCTTCGGCCCCGAGCCAAGGTTTGCGTACGCGTTTATCAATGCGGTCGCCGTATTGATCATCGCCTGTCCCTGTGCGGTCGGTCTGGCGACGCCGATCTCGATGACTGTCGCCATGGGGCAAGGTGCGCGCGCCGGCATCCTGTTCCGCAATGCGGAGGCGATCGAACGCATGCGTGACATCGATATCGTCGTGGTGGACAAGACCGGCACGCTGACCCTCGGGCATCCGGCGCTGACCGATTTTATCGCCGAGGGCATTGCCGAGGCCGAAGCCCTCGCGCTGGTCGCGGGTGTGGAGCTGCTTTCCGAGCACCCGATTGGGCTCGCGATCGTCGAAGGCGCAAAGGCGCGCGGACTGACGCCGCGGCCAGCCGGCGCATTCGACGCAAGCAACGGCCTCGGCGTGCAAGCCGAGATCGAGGGCAAGATCGTCCTTGTGGGCAGCCGCAACTATCTCGCGCAAAAAGGCGTCGATACCGCGGCGTGGGAGGGCCGTGCGGAGGCCTGGCGCGCGCAAGCCAAAACCGTGGTGTTTTTTGCCGTGAACGGCGTGGCCGCGGGCATCGCAGCGGTGGCCGATCCGATCAAGGAAAGCACAATCGGCGCGATCGCGGCGCTAAAAAAGTCGGGCGTGCGCGTCGTCATGCTGACCGGCGATTCGAAGCGCACGGCCGATGCGGTCGCGCGGCAGCTCGGCATCGACGAGGCGCTCGCCGAAGTGCTGCCCGCGGACAAGGCCGGTCACGTGAAGCGCCTGCAGGCCGAAGGACGCAAGGTCGCGATGGCGGGTGACGGCATCAACGATGCGCCGGCGCTCGCCGTCGCCGACGTTGGCATCGCCATGGGCACCGGCACCGACGTGGCGATGGAGAGCGCCGGCGTGACATTGGTCAAGGGCGATCTGCGCGGCATTGCGCGTGCCGCCGTGCTGTCGCGCGCGACCATGCGCAATATCCGCCAGAACCTCACATTCGCATTCGGCTACAACGCGCTCGGCATCCCGGTTGCCGCCGGCGTGCTCTACCCGGTATTCGGCCTGCTGCTGTCGCCGGTGTTCGCCGGTGCCGCCATGGCATTGAGTTCGGTGTCCGTGGTCACCAACGCGTTGCGGCTCAATCGCGTCAAGCTTTGACCTGGGCGCAATAACCGACCCTAGTGCATTCCGCCCATCATCACATTTACCGTATTCCCGGCGGCCGTAACCGTCATTCCCGCATTTTGCATTGCGGTTTGCATGGATGCGGACGAAGTCATGTCAGTCAGTTGCGCGCCAATAGTTCCATCCGCTTTGAGGATGGGCATATTCACACTGGTTGCGTTCTGCGCGTTCAATGCGGCAAGCACGTTTGCCGATTTGGTTGCATCGGCCGTAACGTAACTGTTCATTACGCCTGCCATTGCGGTAACCGCGCACGCAATTTGCTGTGAGGTCGTGGTGCCTGCGGCATTGCAGGCAACCCCGTTCGCATCTTTGAGCAAATTGGAGTTCTTCGCCGCCATTGCTACCCTGGCTAGCTGTTTGACCATATTGGATTGCAGGGTCAGCATGGCTGGATCGGAGCCATTGTCCTTCAGGTCCATCATCGGCATGACGCTCATATCGACACCGAGCGACAACATGGTGGATTGAACCGCGTCGATGGATTGCCTGATTGTCGTCGCATCGATAGTCGTCTTGCTCACGGCACTGGCGGCCATTTCGCTGAACGGTGTTACGTAAACGGTGGTCGTCGTTGAAACCGCGGGAACGATCGCGCGCATGGTCATGTTGTAGGCAATGTCAGTTCCGGTGGTTTCGTCCATCATCGTGCTCGCCGTCCCCGGAATAACCTTGACCATCGCCGGCCCGGCATAGCCGTCGCTAAACGTAACGCGATAAGAGCCATCGTTTCCTGTAGTAGTCGAAGCGCAGGACGCATCGGGTTCCGGCACGCCGTTGACGACCCGGCAGACCAGCACCTTGGCCTGCTTGATGATGCCCTTGGCCGCCGTGCCGCTCACGGAAGTTGACGTTACGGCGGGCAAGACCGCGGCAGCAGGGCCGCTGCCGCCATCGCCACCGCCGCAGCCGCCCAGAGCAAACGCAGTGGCTAAAGCCATTCCGGTAATCTTGTGCATGGTTCGCCTCGCAGTGAAAGTGAAGAAAGTTGTTGATTAATCTTGTAAGCGATCAAAAGCCTTATGCATTTCCTATCTGTGCTGCAGCGAATATAGGTGGGTGAGGCCCTCGACCGTTGACCTGGATCAAGTCGCGCCATTGGGACCGGCAAGATTACAAAGATGTAATGCTGGCGACAGCTTTATGTCGGTTCCAGGATCGATTTGGACCGCGGATTGCCAATTCGATGCCGTGGCGGCGTTTGGCGGGAGCGGCACCAGCAGTATCGCCAATATGAAGACGGCCGATGAAGCAAAGCTGCGTTCGCTGCCGCACGGACGCCGGCACAAGGTCAACGTAGATTCGCCTCGACGGCACGGATTCCTAAGATCTTTGGTTCCATGCTGCAGCGGCCAAGAGGGTGGGTGAAGTGGGACTGGTGAAGTGCGGCGCGCGCTGTCCGGATGCGCCGGCAGGTGTGACGCGGTTTCAGGCTGACGAGCCCTCTGCCTAAGTGGCTACTAAGTGGCATCGTTTCGATCAGGAAAATTCATGAAGGCCTTGCTTGCTGTTGTTGGTGGTGCGGCGACACTGTTGGACGCCGGCGTTGCGTTGGCACAAAGCGGCAACATGATGAACGGCGGCGCCGGGTACAACGGCTGGATGAACGGATACGGCGCGATGGGTGGATACGGTGGGCCGTGGGTGCCGACTTTGCTTGTCATCGTCGTTGTCGGCCTCGTCGCATGGGTCGTCACGCAAAAGCGCAAGTGAACGGCGGTATACGGCCTATTCGATCTGCGCGCTTGGACGCCGCATTCGATTGAGGGCATGACCGTCTGGAGGGATGCATGGCGCTCTTGATCGACCCGAAGAAGGCCAAGGTATTGCGCGCCGCGCCGCGGCTAATGCAGATTCTCCGCGTGCTCGCCCGGCACAAGTTCCTCGGCGCTCTGTTCGGCAGGAACCATTGGCCGTCGCCGAAGGAGGTGCGCGAAACCTTCGAGGAACTGGGGCTGGTGTTTCTCAAACTCGGGCAAATACTCGCGTTGCGGCGCGACCTGCTGCCTGCGGCCTACATCGATGAACTGCTGTTGCTGCACGACCAGCTGCCAGCGATGGACATCAATGTCGTGCGCGCGACGGTCGAGCGCGAACTGGGCGCCCCGTTGACGAAATTGTTCTCCGCATTCAGCGAGACGCCGCTGGCCGCCGCCACCATCGCCCAGGTGCATGAGGCGACGATGCAGGACGGGCGTCACGTGGCCGTGAAAGTGCAGCGGCCCCGCCTTAAAGCCATCATCTCCACGGATATAGCGGCATTGAATTACCTGGTAGGATTGGGAGAGGGACTGTTCCCGAGTCTGCGCGCCGTCGATCTTCCGATTGTGGTGCGTGAATTGGCGAAGAGTCTTCACCGGGAAACCGATTTTGGCCGCGAAGCGCGTTCCATTGTGCTGATTCGCGCCGCGCTGGCCGATGTCCCCGATCTCTGGATACCGGACGTTATCGCGGAGTGCTCGGGAGATACTGTGCTTACGATGGAA
The DNA here is from genome assembly GCA_012274205.1 of Betaproteobacteria bacterium. Classification (GTDB taxonomy): domain Bacteria; phylum Pseudomonadota; class Gammaproteobacteria; order Burkholderiales; family SG8-39; genus 2-12-FULL-64-23. Next base: position 2,904 of record JAAOZY010000005.1, on the reverse strand, counting down.
TATTCAGCGGGTGAACGCGCCGACGTCTACGCCAAGACGCACCCGGAAGCGATGCCGCGGGTGGTCAACACGCTGGTCAAGCTGATGCTGCATTCGATCTTCGAAGAAGGTTTGTTTCACGCCGATCCGCATCCCGGCAATGTGTTCGTTCTGCCGGACGGGCGGCTCTCGCTTCTCGATTTCGGCAATACGGGCGATCTGGACGAGCCGATGCGCGAATCGCTGACGCTCCTGCTCGAAGCCGTGGTCAAAGGCGATGCCCGGGCCGCCACCGAGGCTTATCTCGAAATGGCGCCGGCGAGCGAAAAGGTCAATCACGTTGAGCTATTGGTGGACATCAAGGCGGTGCTGTATGAAATCCGCAGGACCAATCTGGCGGATGTTTCCATCGGCAATGCGTTCGAATCCCTGCTGCGCGCCGGAAGCCGCAACGGGGTACGCAACCCGGGCGAGTTTGTGCTGCTGACGCGTGCTTTCGTCATTCTGGAGTCGATGATAGGCCAACTCGCTCCGGGGTATAACCATATGGACTCGTTTCGGGAAGAAATCGCACGCCTGAGCGCGCAGCACTTCTCGCTGGCGCGGATCAAGGGAACGACAACCAAGCTGGCACGGGAGTTGGAGCGCTTGATCGTCGATGCACCCGGCGACACGCGGCGCATCCTTCGGCGCTTCGCCGAAGGCAACCTGGGCCGGCTGCCCGGTCTGGAGGCCCTGGGCCGCAAATTCAGCCGCAATCTCGAGCGCCTGACCGGCGCCATCGCTTTCGCCGCTCTGGTGATCGGCGGCGCGATGCTGCTGATGACGCCGATGGGCGGCTGGCATGATACTTTCGGCGAGATGATGATTTTCAGCGGGTTTGCCGGCACTGTCATTATCTACATTCGCGCCTTGCGCCGCGACCCAGACCAACGCTGACGCGTGGCTGCCTTCGCCGTCGCCGCGACGGTGCTTGGTTCGAGGTCCGTGATCCCCGACGTGCCACGCGTTAAGCGTATCAGGTGTACTGTCCCCCCTCCCCCCTCTGCGCTGCGTGCTTCAACCCTTGGCGCCGGCAAGATTACAGAAATGTAATGCTGGCGTCAGATTCGTGTTGGCCCCTGGGTTGCATGATGCCGGCTGGCGGAGTTGTGGTCGACATTACAATCATGAACTTAAGGATACGACGCATGAAAACCGAAATGCTTATGCTTGCCACGCTCGCATTGGCCCCGATCGCGGTATACGCGCACGACGGTGAGCACCAGGGCATGATGTCCGGCATGATGCACGGCAAAAGCGAAGGTGCACATGCGCAAGACGTAGGGCACGCCGACGGGATCGGCAAGCCCGGAAATCCAAACAAAGTCTCGCGCGCGATCCAGGTGGTGATGAGCGACGACATGAGATTTACGCCCGCAAGCATCGGCGTAAAGCGCGGCGAGACTATTCGATTCGTAGTCAGAAACGCTGGCAGCATCAAGCATGAAATGGTGATCGGGACCATGGCGGAATTGAAGCAGCACGCCGCGCTGATGCGCAGATTTCCCCGCATGGAGCATTCCGACCCGAACATGATTACGCTGGCGCCGGGAAAAAGCGGAGAACTGATTTGGCAGTTCACCCGGGCCGGCAGCTTCGACTTCGCCTGTCTGCAGCCGGGCCATTTCGAGGCCGGTATGGTGGGCGCAGTCTCGGTGAAATGAACGTCGATGCACGACGGATAATTGGCAACTACGGAAAGGGAAAGAAAATGACTCGCAACTCGGTTTTGATCGCGGTTTCGATATTCGGCGCAGCATGGGCATTCCAGGCGGGCGCGGCAGATAGCCATATGCATCATGCAAGCAAGGAGGCGAAGCCGGCCGCAACAGCAGGCGCAGCCTGGGCCGAAGGCGAAGTGCGCAGCATCGACAAGGCCGCGGGCAAGCTCACGATCAAGCACGGCGCGATGCCGAAATTCGACATGCCGCCGATGACCATGGCCTACCGCGTCAAAGACAAGGCCATGCTCGATCGCCTGAAACCCGGCGACAAGATCAAGTTCGACGTCGACGGCGTCGGCGGCGAATTCACCGTGTTGCGCCTGGAAAAACTGAAATAGCCGGCAAGTCTGAGCAAACACGCGGACTTCGCGCGAAAGGGTCGTTATGACAATGAGCTTGATTAGGTCCTGGGGGCGTTTGCCCGCTCTGTTTGCCGTAGCAGCCATTGTGGCTGCCGCTGCGGCGCCTGCACGGGCACAGAATCGGCCGGCAGATGCCGCCGGCGCGCAAACGCTGAGTTCTCTCGTCGACGAAGCGCTGCGCAACAATCCCGAACTGCGCGCGGCATCGAACGAGGCCGAGGCGGCGAAGCAGCGCGTGCGGCCGGCCGGTGCGCTGGAGGATCCGATGTTGGAAGCAGGCCTGCTCAACGCACCGATTCAGCCGTTCAGCCTCAAGCGCGAGGACATGACCATGAAAATGCTCGGGCTGTCGCAGAAGCTGCCCTATCCGGGCAAGCGCGCCTTGCGCGAGCAGGTTGCGGCCAAGGATGCGCAAACGCTCAACTACGGCCTGCGCGAAACCAGCAACCGCGTGGTGCGCGAAGTCAAGATTGCGTACTTCGATCTCGCCCTGACCGATGCAACGGTGCGGCAGCTCAAAAGCAACCGAGACATCCTCGAACAATTCCTGCGCCTCGCCGAGAGCCGCTACTCTGTCGGCCAGGCGGCGCAGGCCGAAGTGCTGAAAGCGCAAAGCCAGATCGGACGCATGAACGAGGAACTGCTGCGCATGGAGCGCGAGCGGCCGGTAACTGAAGCCGAACTCGCACGCCTGCTCGGCCGGCGCACGGACGACGCGCCGATCGCGGTAGAGCTGCCCGCGCTGCGCGATATCGCGCTGAATCTGGACGCCTTGCAGCAGACGGCGCTGCACCAGC
>JAAOZY010000221.1 GCA_012274205.1 Betaproteobacteria bacterium | reverse complement strand
GTCTATACGCCCGTTACTGTCCTATTTCGCCGTGGGGGGGCAGCTTACGCCGACGATGGGCACACTCAACGAGTCACCGTCAGCGGAAGGGTTCAACCGCTTTCCGGAGTGATCTTTCACGACGATCGCAAATCCTTGTCGCGATGGATCGCGGCCCAGGATCAGTACATGCGCCTGGAAGCGGGGAAGCTGCTCGCTGCCGATTGGTCGGCTCTAGGCTGGTCCGGGCGAATCCGCAAGCTTCGCGTTGTCGCGCCGTTTGCGATGCTGTGTTATTGCCTGTTCGTACAGGGCTTGATTCTGGATGGGCGCGCGGGCCTGTTCTATTCCTTCCAGCGCGCCGTTGCTGAGTTGCTGCTCTCGCTTCGACTTCTCCAGCACGATTTGTCAAAGCGAAGCGACGGGCCGAGCGGGGACCGCGATTCTTGAAGATTATCGAATGAAACTAAGCATACTTGTCACTGGTGGCGCCGGGTACATCGGTTCGCACATGGTGAAGCTACTCGTCCGCGAAGGACATCAGGTGACGGTCCTGGACAATCTTTCCACCGGCCACAGGGATGCCACTGCGGGAGCCAAACTAGTCGAAGGCGATTTGCGGCGCGAGGCCGATGTCGCGCGCGCGTTTGGGGCGGGTCGAATTGAAGTGGTAATGCACTTCGCCGCGAGTTGCTATGTTGGCGAATCGGTTCAGAACCCCGCGAAGTATTATGCCAACAACGTGATCGGAACCATCAATCTTCTGGAAGCGATGCGTAGAGCGGACGTTTCACGCCTGGTATTTTCCTCGACCTGCAGCACCTATGGCGATCCGGTTGCACTGCCCATGAGCGAGAGCCATCCGCAACTTCCCGTCAATCCATACGGCATGACCAAGCTAACGGCTGAACGAGCGATGTCGGACTATGGGCGTGCATATGGGTTTGACACCGCTGCATTGCGCTATTTCAATGCGGCCGGATGCGACCCCGAGGGCGAATTGGGCGAACGGCATGATCCGGAGACGCACCTTATTCCACTAGTCATCAAGGAGGCCCTCCGCGTACGCGCAGGAGGAAACCCCGAAGATACGCAGTTGAACGTATTCGGCGACGATTTTGACACACCAGACGGCAGCTGCATCCGCGACTATGTGCACATCGCTGACCTCTGCGCCGCACACTTGCTCGCAATGGAGCGGCTCTTGGGCGGGAAGGTTTCGGGATTCAACGCATTCAACTTGGGTACCGGGAAAGGTTATTCGGTAAAGGAAGTAATCGAGACTTGCCGCCACGTGACCGGGCAGGACATTCGGTACAAGATCGCCACCAGACGTGCCGGCGATCCGGCGCGGCTGGTGGCGAGCGCAGCGCTGGCTCGTACGGAACTAGGCTGGTCGCCGCATTTCAATGAGCTTTCAGACATTGTTGACACTGCGTGGCGCTGGTTTTCGCGGCAACCGTCACCCACAAGCTGAAAATCAGCCCATTACGCTGTTGAAAACGCTCGACCCGGCTATTGGGTTTGGGTCTTCGTGCGCCGGTATATAGCGAGCGTAGATCCGTAAGGCGATCGATACGCACGCAGCCTGGTCCAACCGCCTCCCAATTTCTCGAACGACGAACCGGCTTGCCCTGGCGCGACGATCAGAACTGAGATGTGAGAGCGCTCCTCCTCTGTCATGCGCGGATACCCGCGGCCGCCTGCATACGAGGTTGAAAAAAATCGAATACCGGCCATTTTCGCTGCGTAGTACATGACGGGGTCCCCATATATGACTTCCCCCGGCCGCACCTCGTCACGCAATATTCGGTCAATTGCACTGTATTCAGCCGGCGGCGTCTTTTGTACTTCGCGCCAGACTACGGATGGCATGCCCAGCAAAATCGAAGTAATGGCAGCGGCAATCCCGAATGACACCAGCCCGTACTTCCGCGTGTTCCACACGCGCTCCAGTGCGGCGGTGAAGCACAATGCCAAAGGAGCCGCCCCCATCCACTCGTAGTAAATGGGATAGCGCCCCGCAACCAACATTCCGTAAGGGATCAGAATGGCGGCGGTCAAGCCGGCGATTGCCGCGGGTATCGCTTCCGCATTTCTGTCTCGCCAAAGCAGCAGCAAGACGCCCGACAGGAAGATTATCAGCGGCAACACGCTTGTATCGGCAGCTATAGTCTGCAGGACGCTTGCTGGTGAAAGCGCCTTGATCAGGGTCTGCATTCTGGAAATCGCCGCACTGTCCTGTACGACTGTTGCCTGGAACACCGCCCCCACCATGTTGTAGCCGGACGCATAGGTTTGCGAGATGTATGCCGTCAACGACTGATTCCACGCAAAAAGCGCGGCCAGGATCAGGCCGCCAACAGCGCAACCCAAGCCTATTGCCGTCAAATCCGGGAGGCGCAGCTTTCGCGAAAACAGATATTCCAGGCCAAGGAGTAATGCCGCATAGGGTATGGATTGCAGCCCCGATGGCACCAGCAGCAATGCGATAGCACCCAGCTGAAATCTGCGTCTGATCGGATCAGCGACGCAAAAATATGTCCACAGCAGGAGCACAACGACGAGCATCGTAACAAGATCGGCGCGACCGCTGCGATAGACAAAACTAAATCCCTGGCCGCACGCAAGCAGCACCACCAACAAGGAGCGCGCCCAAGTCGATCGCACCCATCCCATGCGTTGGCTGGTGTCGGCAATCAGCCAGGCTATTGCGAGCGCCAGTACATAGTTCAAGCTCCGAACAATCACTGGAGCAAAGCCGAAGATCGAAATCCAGAAATAGACAAGCAGCGTATAAAGTGGGTTGTTTGCCGCCCAGAATTGATATTGCGATTGTGATGGCCAAGCGGTGCTGACCCAGCTATTGCCAAAGTACAAATTGACGGCCGCATCCACCTGCATCACTTCATCGATCCACGGCGCAACAGACATGGCGGTATCCGCGTTAAGCCACAGGAAAGTCAACGCGAACGCAATGAAAAGCAGCGTCACCTGGATCGATTTCAGTTGCATGCGGTATGCCCGATATCTGCTCAGATCTCTGTTGAACTGATTTCGCAATGACGAGTTCAATACGGATTGTGCGCCCGGTGCTGCCAGGGAAACCGGAGGATCGCGGTCGAGCCAGAATAGCCAATCGTCGACTGTGCCGCCACCGAATCACAGGATATTGCACTTCGTCGGTCGATGCCAGCCGCTCGATGCGCAGTGACCGCAGCGATGTTTTGCCACCGCGCTCGGGGCGAAGATGGTCAGATCGATTCGAATTCACTAATGCATCGATCTGCAATGTGGCCTTGTGTCGGCTACATCTTCGCGGGCGAGCAGGTAATGCGTTTGACGTCAGCTATGGCGTTTAGCGCTGTCGCGCGAATCCGATGACGCCAAGCACTCCCGTTTTTAATATTGTCTGGACCTTGATCCGGCGATGATCCTTCTCGGCCTAAACTCCCACCACGCCGACTCCTCCGCCTGCCTGGTCAAGGACGGCGTTTTGCTCGCAGCCGCCGAGGAAGAACGCTTTCGCCGCATCAAGCACTGGGCCGGGTTCCCGTCCGAATCGATTCGCTACTGCCTTGCCGAAGCCGGCGTTCGCCTGGGCGATGTCGATGTGATCGCGCTCAATCAGGACGCAAGCGCAAACCTGTGGCGGAAGCTCGCCTACGTGGCCACGCGCCGACCGGATCTGTCTCTCGTCCTCGATCGCGTCCGCAACAAGCGCGAGCGCGTTGGCGTGGCCGAGGAAATTGCCCACGCGTTTCCCGGCGAAACATTGCGCGCGGAACTGCGCGAGGTGGAGCACCACCTCGCCCATCTGGGTTCGGCTTACCTGGTTTCTCCGTTCGAGGAAGCGGTCGCGGTGTCGGTCGACGGCTTCGGCGATTTCGCCAGTTCGGCCTGGGGCCTGGGGCGCGGCACGCGCATCGAGGCCGATGACAAAATCTACTTCCCGCATTCCCTCGGGGTCTTTTACCAGGCGTTGACTCAGTACCTTGGGTTTCCCAACTACGGCGACGAATACAAGATCATGGGGCTTGCGCCTTATGGCGAGCCGCACTTCATGGGCGAGATGCGCCAGATCGTGCACCTTGGCGACAGCGGGGCATTCCGCCTGAACCTGGACTACTTTCGCCACCATCGCGAGAAGATTGCGTACGAATGGAGCGACGGCGCGCCTGATTTCGTCGACCTCTATGCGCCGCGACTGGCCGATTTGCTGGGGCCGGCGCGCCGTGCGCAGGAAGAACTGACCGAGCGCCACAAGGACATCGCGCGCTCGGTGCAGGGCATGTACGAGGAAGCGCTTTTCCATCTGCTCAATCGCCTGCACGAACGTTACCAAGTGGACGCGCTGACGCTCGCCGGGGGTTGCGCGATGAATTCGGTGGCCAACGGAAAGGTGTATCGCAATACGCCATTCAGGAAGCTGTATGTTCAGTCGGCGGCGGGCGATGCCGGCGGGGCGATCGGGGCGGCGTTTGTGGTTTGGCATCAGATGCTCGGGGGTCGGTCCGAAGGCCGCCCTCTCCCAAACGCGGAGACCGATCGGCCCGGGAGCGGGCCTCCTACAAACCACAGCCGCTTCGTGATGGACCAGGCCTGCTGGGGCCCGCAGTTTTCGAATGAGGCAATCGGGGCGTTGCTGGACGCGAAGAAGGCGGAAATCAGCGCGCAGGCTTGCGCGGTGAACCGGCTGGAGAACCAAGCTGGGCTTTGCTCTCTTGCAGCCGAGGCGATCGCCGAGGGCAAGGTAGTGGGCTGGTTCCAGGGCCGCATGGAATGGGGTCCGCGCGCGCTCGGCAACCGTTCCATCCTGGCCGATCCGCGGCGCGCGGACATGAAGGACATTCTCAACCTGAAGATCAAGCGGCGCGAGTCGTTCCGGCCGTTCGCGCCCTCGATTCTGCGCGAGCATGTGGCCGAGTGGTTCGAAATCGACGACGACGTGCCGTTCATGATGCAGGTGTATCCGATCCGTGCGGACAAGCGCGTGCTCATCCCCGCAGTCACCCACGTCGACGGCTCGGGCCGGCTGCAGACCGTCACGCGCGCCACCAACCCACGCTACTACGCGCTGATCGAAGCGTTTCGCGCGCTGAGCGGCGTGCCGATGGTGCTCAATACCTCGTTCAACGAGAACGAGCCGGTGGTGTGCACGCCGCAGGAGGCGCTGGATTGCTTTTTGCGCACCAAAATGGATTTGCTGGTGATGGGAAACTGGGCGGTGGAGCGCACGCAATAGCGCGCCCCCAGCGGGGACCAGGGCGCGATCTCGCCTCGCGGCAGTCTCTCTGCCATAATCTCATGGCCTCGACCACCATGCCATGAGAGTCATATTCCTCAACCGCTACTTCCATCCCGATTATTCGGCGACGAGCCAGATGCTGTCCGATCTGGCTTTTTTTTTGGCCGGCGCCGGCCACGAGGTATGCGTGCTCACCAGCGGCCAGCGCTACGACGACGCCGCGGCGCTTCTGCCGCCGCATGAGCGCGTCGATGGCGTGGAAGTGTTTCGCGTGCGCACCTCGCGCTTGGGGCGCGACCGGCTGCTCGGACGCGCGCTGGACTATGCGACCTTCTATTTCGCCGCGGGCTGGCGGCTCTGGCGCATCGCCCGCGCGGGAGACATCATTGTCGCCAAGACCGACCCGCCGCTGATTTCGGTCATCGCGTCGCTGATCGCAAGCTGGCGCGGCGCGCGGCTGGTGAACTGGGTGCAGGACGTGTTTCCCGAGGTGGCCGAGGCGCTCGGCATGCGCGCGCTCGCCGGGCCGCAGGCGACGTTGCTGCGCGGCTTGCGCAATGCAGCCTTCAGGTCGGCAGCGGCAAATGTAGTCCTGAGCGAACGCATGGCGGACGTAGTTGCGAGAGCATGCGGGCAGGCACATCGCGAGTCCCCCAAGGGGACTTCTTTCAGGGCGCAGGCTCGCTCCCAAACAAGTCGCATACGCGTGGTCCCCAACTGGGCCGACCAGGACGCGATCCGGCCGGTCGCCGCTGCGGACAATCCGCTGCGACGCGAATGGGGCTTGGAGGGCAGATTCGTCGTCTGCTACTCGGGCAACATGGGCCGGGCGCACGAATTCGACACCATCCTCGATGCGGCGCAGCGCCTCGCGCTCACCGCGGCGCACATCCGCTTCCTGTTCATCGGCAGCGGCGCGCAGCGGCGCCCGGTCGAAGAGGCGGCGCATCAGCGCGGGCTCGCCAACGTGCTGTTCCGCCCCTACCAGGAGCGCGAGCGCCTGACGCTGAGCCTGGGGGTGGGCGATGTGCACCTCGTATCGCTGCGCCCGGAACTCGAGGGCTATATTTTTCCGAGCAAGCTCTATGGCGTGCTCGCCGCCGGCCGGCCCACCGTGTTCATCGGCGATCCGCAGGGCGAGATCGCGCGCCTGATCGAGCGCGAAGGGATCGGGGCGGCGGTAAGGCAAGGCGACGCTGCAGGATTGGTTGACGCACTCGCACAACTGGCGGGCAACCCGGGACTGCGCCAGACAATGGGGCGGCGCGCGCGCGAACTGCTGTGCGAACGCTATGACAAAGTCATCGCCATGAAGGACTGGCTGGCACTGCTGGAGAAATTGTGAGAGGCCATCCATCGGCGCAACCTGGTGAGCCAGATGGACGCCCGCGCGAATTCAGCGTTCAAATCAATCTGCGCAGAATCGCCAGGCTAACGAAAAATACCAGTATGCCCACCGGCCAGCCGATGATCTTCTTGCGCGTACGATAAAGGACCCACTCGCCGGCACTGACGCCGAGCACCAGTGCAATCGCCATAAGTATCAGTCCGAGGATGTCCATGCTTATGCAGCCGCCGACAGGTCCCAGCGCGGCTTGACGGTGAAGGCATAGGCCGGATTCTCGAGTCCCCCAAGCGGACTTCCTTCAGGGCGCAAGCTCGCTCCCACAAGCCCCGCGCCCAATCGCAGAGCGCCCGCCAGCGCAATCATCGCCCCATTGTCGGTACAGAACTCGAATTCCGGATAGAACACCGCATGGCCGCGCTCCGCGGCGGCTTGATCGAGCCGCTCGCGCAGGCGCCGGTTCGCCCCCACGCCGCCCGCGACCACCAGCTGGGTCAGGCCGGTCTGATCCAGGGCATGGAGTGATTTCGCCACCAGCACGTCGACGATCGCTTCCTGGAACGATGCGGCGATATCGGCGCGCGTCGCGGCATCGCTGGCTTCCTTGCGCGCGAGCAGCAGCACCGCAGTCTTCAGTCCGCTGAAGGAAAAATCCAGATTGCCCGTCCGCTGCATCTGCTCCAGCATGGGCCGCGGCAGCTTGTAGCGCTCGCGCCTGCCCTCCCCCGCCAGCTGCGCCAGCGCCGGTCCGCCCGGATAGCCCAGGCCGAGCAGCGTGGCGGTCTTGTCGAAAGCCTCTCCCGCGGCGTCGTCCACGGTCTCCCCGAGGAGTTCATAGTCGCCGACGGCGGCCACGCGCATGAGCTGCGTGTGCCCGCCCGAAACCAGCAGCGCGACGAAGGGAAATGTCGGCGGCTTGCGCGCCAGCAGGGGTGAGAGCAAATGGCCTTCCAGGTGGTGGATGCCCAGGGCCGGGATGCCGAGCGTAAAGGCCAGCGCGCTGGCGACGCTGGTGCCGACCAGGAGCGCGCCGGCCAGACCCGGCCCCTGGGTGTAGGCGATGGCGTCGATGTCCGCGAATTCTGCGCCGGCCCGGTGCATGACCTCGCGGATCAGTGGCAGCACGCGCCGGATGTGGTCGCGCGAGGCGAGTTCGGGCACCACGCCGCCATATTCCTCGTGCATCGCCATCTGGGTATGCAGGGCGTGCGCGAGCAGGCCGCGCTCGCTGTGGTACAGCGCGATGCCGGTCTCGTCGCAGGAGGTTTCTATGCCCAGTATCAGCATGGGACGAAGTTCAAAGTGTTCAGCGTTATTTCTGGCGGAAAGGTGCGGGTGCGGTCCGATATCATACGCGACTCTCATTGGCCGACGCGCGATGAAAGCGGCCGCCGCTGTCAGAGCGGCGTTGTGGGAGGGGCGCCCTCGCCGCGATCGGCGCCCGCGCAAAGTGAGATCGGCCCCGGGGGCGGGCCTCCCACTCAAAACCCCGCTCGAAACTGTCCTTGTCCGGCCACCGAAAGTGCTGATATAATTCGCGGTTTTCCGCCCAAGTAAAAGCCGGAGTATTGATGCCTACCGTACGAGTCAAGGAAAACGAGCCGTTCGAAGTGGCCCTGCGCCGCTTCAAGCGCACCATCGAAAAAACCGGGCTGCTGACCGAACTGCGCGCGCGCGAGTTCTACGAAAAGCCCACCGCCGAGCGCAAGCGCAAGCTGGCCGCCGCGGTCAAGCGCCATTACAAGCGCATCCGCAGCCAGCAACTCCCGCCCAAGCTTTTCTAAAGCCTCTGCCGCCGCCGGGCGACGGGCACACCCGTTCCCGCCCGGCCGGTCGCGTACCGCCGCCGCGCGCATGCCGCTCAAGGCACAAATCACCGAAGACATGAAGGCCGCAATGCGCGCCAAGGATGCGCCGCGCCTGTCGGCCATCCGCCTGCTGCTCGCGGCGATGAAGCAGCGCGAAGTGGACGAGCGCATCGAATTGTCGGATGCGGACGTGCTCGCCATCATCGAAAAGATGCTGAAGCAGCGCCGCGACTCAGTGGCGCAGTACGAAGCCGGTGGGCGCCAGGACCTGGCCGACATCGAAAAATTCGAAATCGGCGTGCTTACCGGCTACATGCCGCAACAGCTTTCAGAGGCAGAAATCGCCGCCGAGGCGGCCGCCGCGGTCATGGCGGTCGGCGCCAAGGCGATGCAGGACATGGGCAAGGTCATGGCGCTGCTCAAGCCCAAGCTTGCCGGCCGCGCCGACATGGCCAAAGTTTCCGCCCTGGTCAAGGCGAAGCTCGGCAGCTAGCGCGCTTGGCTGCGGCCCTGCCGCAGCCGCCCTTTTTGGCTTGCGTTCCGGCCAAAATGGCCTATAAAGAATACATGTTTCCCAGGCGCGGATGCCGGGGAAAGTTCGCTCAGGCCCCAGACCCCTATCCCGACCGCGCGTGATACCCGATTCCTTTAAACGCGATTTGCTCAATCGCGTCGACATTGTCGAGATCATTCAGCGGCATATGCAGCTGAAGAAGGCGGGCGCCAACTACAGCGCCTGCTGCCCGTTTCACAACGAAAAATCGCCCTCCTTCACTGTCAGCCCGTCGAAGCAGTTCTATCACTGTTTCGGCTGCGGCGCACATGGCGACGCGATCGGCTTTCTCATGGAATACTCGGGACTGGGCTATATCGAGGCGATCAAGGAGCTCGCTGCGGGCGCCGGCATGAGCATGCCGGAATTCGAGCCGCGCTTCGCCAAAAAGAAGGAAGAAGACGGCCCCGATCTGTACGAACTCATGCGCCGCGCGATGCAGTACTACCGCGAGCAGCTGAAGGCTACACCGAATGCGATCGACTATCTCAAGCGCCGCGGGCTGTCGGGCCAGATCGCGGCCCATTTCGGCATCGGCTATGCGCCCGACGGCTGGCAGAATCTGCAGGCCGAATTTCCGGACTACGGCGACAAGAGCCTCAAGGAAGCGGGGCTGGTGATCGATAACGAGGCGGGCAAGCGCTATGACCGCTTCCGCGACCGCATCATGTTCCCCATCATCAACCAGCGCGGCTTCGTCATCGGTTTCGGCGGGCGCATCATCGGCGCGGGCGAGCCGAAGTACCTCAACTCGCCGGAGACGCCGCTGTTCGAAAAGGGGCGCGAACTCTACGGCCTGCCACAGGCGCGCCAGGCGATACGCGACGCCGGCCGCGTGCTGGTGGTCGAAGGCTATATGGATGTGGTGGCGCTGGCGCAGCATGGCGTGGCTTATGCGGTGGCGACGCTGGGCACGGCAACCACGCCGGTGCATGTGCAGAAGCTGCTGCGCCAGAGCGACGAGATCGTGTTCAGCTTCGATGGAGATGCCGCGGGCAGGAAAGCCGCCTGGCACGCGCTGGAAGTGAGCTTGCCGGCCACGCTCGACAACAAGACCATACGTTTCCTGTTTCTGCCCGAAGGCGAGGATCCGGACAGCTACGTGCGCAGCAAGGGCAAGGACGCATTCGAACAATTGGTGGCGCAGGCAGAACCGCTCTCCGCCTATCTGTTCGGGCAGTTGCGCGCGCGCGTCGACACCAACACCGCCGAAGGCCGCTCGCGCCTCGTGCACGAGGCCAAGCCCCTGCTCAAGAGCGTGGCTGCGCCGGGGCTGCAGCTGCAATTACTGAAGCAGCTGGCGGATATCGCCGGCATGACGCAGGAGGAAGCCGAGCGTCTGTGCGAACTGCGCCGCAGCGTCCCTGCGCCGGGCGCGTGGCAACGCCCCGCGCCGACCAAGGTCGCGCGCGCCGCGGTCAAAAGTTTTGAACTGCGCCTGCTCGAATGTGTCCTAATAAAACCTGCGCTTGCGGCCGAGTTGTCCGGCGAGACCATCCGCGGCGAAAATAGCGAAGCGAAGGCCCTGCTCGCGCTGGGCGAATACGTGCGCGCCAACCCGGATGTCAGTTCCGAAGTGATGCTGATCGATCATTTTCGGGGCAGCCCGTACGAAACCCTGCTCAAGCAGGTGCGCTCCGAACTCATGATCCTGGGCCTTAGCCCGGAGCAGGCGGAGGGCGAGTTCCGCGACGCGCTGCCGGGACTGGAACGCCGGCGCATCCACGAACAGTTGAATGAATTGCAGCGCCGAAACAAGGCGGGGACGCTCAGCCCCGCAGATTTTGAACTGATGAACGCACTGACCAAGCGCCTGGGGGCCTTGGACCAGCGCCCGGGCACCAACCGCCCTGTGGTATAATTACCGGCTTTTTTCCAATACTTCACCGACTTAGGACAAGCTCATGGCAGCACATCAAGCCAAGAAATCCGCCGCAGCCGCAAAGGCGAAAGCCGCCAAATCGAAGACCGCGCACAAAAAAGTCGCCCCGCCGAAGAAGAAACCCGCGGTGGCGACCAAGCCTGTGTCCAAAGCCAAGCCTTTGGTCAAAGCAAAAGCGCCAGCCAAGGCCAAGCCCGTGGCCAAGTCGCGGCCTTTGGCCAAGAAGGCCAAGCCTGCAGCCAAGTCCGCGGCCAAGCCCGCGCCCCGGCATGCCGTCAAAGCGCCGGTGACGGCCAAAGTCCACCCGCAAGCAGGCAAGCAGGCGGCGCCCGAGAAGGGCAAAGCGGCAGCCAAGCCGGCGGTTGCCGACAAAGTCACGCCGAAAGAAAGCGCCGTAGCCAAGCCGCAGCAGTCGCCCAAGCAAATCGCGCGGCAGATCGCAAAGCAGCAGGCAGCCAAGCTGACCGCCAAGCAGAAGGCGGACCTGCGCAAAGGCGAGCAAAAACCCGAAGATGTGGAAGCGCGGCGCACGCGCCTGAAGAACCTGATCAAGCTGGGCAAGGAACGCGGCTTCCTCACCTACTCCGAGATCAACGACCATCTGCCCGACGATCTGGTGGACGCGGAGCAGATCGAGTCCATCATCACCACGTTCAGCGACATGGGCATCCAGGTCTATGACGCGGCGCCGGATGCGGAAACGCTGCTGATTTCCGAGAACGCGCCCGCGGTCGTCCCCGACGAGGACGCCGAGGAAGAAGCGGAAGCCGCGTTGTCCACGGTCGACCCCGAATTCGGCCGCACCACCGACCCGGTGCGCATGTACATGCGCGAGATGGGCTCGGTCGAGCTGCTCACGCGCGAAGGCGAAATCGAAATCGCGAAGCGCATCGAAGACGGCCTGAAGCACATGATCCAGGCGATTTCGGCCTGTCCGACCACCATCGCGGAAATCCTCGCGCTCGCCGGCAAGGTCGCGCGCGACGAAATGCGCGTCGACGAACTCGTCGACGGGCTGATCGACCCGAATGCCAAGAACGACGAGCCGGTCGCGGAACTCGCAGAGGTGGCGGCCGAAGAGGAAGAGGAAGAGGAGGAGGAAGAGCTCGACGAAGAGGCGCAGAACGCCGCCATCAGCGCCAGCCTGCAGCAGCTCAAGGAAGATGCGCTGGCGCGCTTTGACGTCATCCACCGCCTGTTCGAGCGGAAGAAGACGGCGCTCGCCAAGCACGGATCGCGCAGCAAGGAATACCTGAAGATCCGCGACAAGATTTCCGGCGAGCTGATGAACATCCGCTTTTCCGCGCGCATCGTCGAGCGCCTGTGCGACGCGCTGCGCGGCCTGGTGGAAGAGACACGCCGCTACGAGCGCCACATCCAGCAGCTGTGCGTGACCAAGAGCAACATGCCGCGGCCGCACTTCATCAAGGTGTTCCCCGGCAACGAGACCAACCTGCGCTGGGTCACCAACGAAATCGGCGCGCGCCATCCCTACAGCACGCAGCTTGCCCGCTTCCAGCCGGCGATCATGGAAAACCAGCAGAAGCTGCTCGACCTGCAGGCGCGGATCGGCATCCCGCTGAAGGAACTCAAGGACATCAACAAGCAGATGTCCACGGGCGAAGCCAAGGCACGCCGCGCCAAGCGCGAAATGACCGAGGCCAACCTGCGCCTGGTTATCTCGATCGCCAAGAAATACACCAACCGCGGGCTGCAGTTCCTCGACCTGATCCAGGAAGGCAACATCGGCCTGATGAAAGCGGTCGACAAATTCGAATACCGCCGCGGCTACAAGTTCTCGACCTACGCGACCTGGTGGATCCGCCAGGCGATCACGCGCTCGATCGCCGACCAGGCGCGCACCATCCGCATCCCGGTGCACATGATCGAGACCATCAACAAGATGAACCGCATCTCGCGCCAGATCCTGCAGGAAACCGGGCAGGAGCCCGATCCGGCAACGCTCGCACTGAAGATGGAAATGCCCGAGGACAAGATCCGCAAGATCCTCAAGATATCGAAGGAGCCGATCTCGATGGAGACGCCGATCGGCGACGACGACGATTCGCATCTGGGCGATTTCATCGAAGACGCGGCCACCATGGCGCCGGTGGACGCGGCGGTGTACGGTTCGCTGCGCGATGCGACCAAGGATGTGCTGGACTCGCTCACCCCGCGCGAAGCCAAGGTGCTGCGCATGCGCTTCGGCATCGAAATGAACACCGACCACACGCTTGAAGAAGTCGGCAAGCAGTTCGACGTCACGCGCGAGCGCATCCGCCAGATCGAAGCGAAGGCGCTGCGCAAGCTGCGCCATCCTTCGCGCTCCGAGCAACTGCGCAGTTTCCTCGACAACGAAGCCTAGAAGGCCTACCCCCTCTCCCGTGCGGGGAGAGGGTTGGGGTAAGGGTCGCTCCCAAACCCTGTATCATTTCCCGTAGGGCCTATAGCTCAGTTGGTTAGAGCAGAGGACTCATAATCCTTTGGTCCCTGGTTCGAGTCCAGGTGGGCCCACCAAATTATCCCGGCATATGCGATCCGATCCTTCAGCGCAGTCGGCCATCGAGCGCAGGGCAAGCGCCGGCCCCGTGGTGTCCGCGCACCGGCGCGGCAGAGCCGCTTATATTGCCCTGTTCATCGTTCTCGCATTGATTGCCGCGCAGACCGCGCGGCTGGGCCTGTCCGGCTTGTTCGCGCAACTGGGGCAGAACGAAATCGGGCAATGGACCCCTGCCGGGTCGCGCCCTCCGGACGCAGCGCAGATCGCCCGCGCCGCGAAATTCTATTCGGACAGTCTCGGTTATGTCGCCGGCAGCCCCTGGGCGCTCGAGGGCGCGGGCGCGATGGATCTGGCAAGGATGCGCATCTCGAAGAAGCCGCGCGAAGCGCTCGCATCGGTCAAGGATGCGCATGTGCGCTTCCGCCGGGCGCTGCTGCAGCGGCCGACCTCGCCCTTCCTGTGGGCAAATCTCGCATTGACCAAACTCTACCTGAACGAAACCGATGACGAGCTGTTCGCAGCGCTGCGCCAGGCCGATGAATTGGGTCCCTGGGAGCCGACCGTGCAGCAAACGATACTGTTCGTCGGACTGGCGCGATGGCAGGACCTCGGCCCGGACCTGCGTCAGGTTATGCTGCAGACCATCCGGCGCGGCGCGGCGCGGGAGCCGCGCAAAATCTTCGAAATCGTCAATAGTTACGCGCGTTTTGACCTCGTTTGTGCTATAGAGGAATATAGACGCATTGCCGGCTCGGAGTGCAAAAATGCGGTGCAGACGGTCAAGCCGGAGGCAACGCAAACGCAGGATTGATCGATGACCGCCACAGGACATTTGCCTAGATTGGGAAGCGCGTTCGCCGCCTTGTGCGCGGCGCTCGCGCTGGCGCTGTTCTCGTCGGCGGCCTTGGCGCAAGCCGGCTATGTGCATGAGATTTCCGGATCCGTCTCCATGCAGAAGCCGGGCGCCAAGTCTGCGCCGGCGAAAGTCGGAGATACGTTCGAATCCAACACCGGCTTCAACACCGGTGCCGACGCCAAAGTGGTGCTTAAATTCGCCGACGGCCAGGTTCTGGCCATGGGACCGGACTCGGGCGTGCATATCGGCGAATACCGCTATGTCGCGCACGACATCAAATTAAGCAGCACTACCGTGGAACTCCTGCACGGCGAGATGCGCTATGTAGCCGGACTCATCGGCGCCGCCAACCGCGACGGCGTGCATATCGTCGCGGGCGACTCGCTGCTGCGCATACTGAGCCCCGGCGGCGCCGATTTCATCGTGCAGATGAAACCGGAACCCGAAGAGATCGGTGCGGCGGTGGTTGCGCAGGGTCAGGTGTCGGTGCGCACGCCCTACGGGCCGATTTACCGGATAGACGCAGGCCAGTACGTACCGTGGGAGCCGCGGCGTGCCCTGCCCCCGCCGATGCCGATCGCGGCGGCTCCTGCCGTGCTGCAGGCCGCAGTGGCGGAATTGTGGACGACGATCGTGCCGGTCAATACGCCTGTGGCAGTGGCCGCGACGGCGCGCGCCGCGGCCACTGCCGCAGCAGTCAGCGCCGTACAAACTGTCGCGAGCGTGGACACGCGGCAGATCGGGTTCGTCGACGCGGTTTCCAACGCAGTCTCCGTGCACTCGCCTGCGGGCAGGACCGTGAATGCAAGCGTGGGCCAAACTTTCCCGCCGGGCACGAGCTTCAACACCGGCACCGAAGGCAGCGTGGTGCTCAAGTTCGCGGACGGGCAGGTGGTGGTATTGGGACCGGCCTCGGTCCTGAGCGTGGACCAGTATCACTTCGATCCGCGCGACCTCAAGGCAAGCAGTTCGGCGCTGGATCTTGCAGCCGGGGCCATGCGCTATGTCAGCGGCATCATTCATGCCGAGAATCGCGATGGCATAAGCATTTCCGCGGGCGCGTCCCTGGTCGACATTCTGAGCAGCGGCGACGCCGACTTCAATGTGGTGGTCAGGATCAAGGGCCGGGAACAGGAGATCGGAATTGCGGCGGTGGCCAGCGGGGCGATTTCGGTGCATACGCCCTATGGCCCGATCAGCACGATTAAACCCGGTGAAGCCGTTCCGTGGCAGCCCGGGCAGGCGCCCCCGCTTCCCGAGCCGCTGGCCCTGGCCCCGGCGGATAGCCAGGCAGCAATGGCGGCGCTCTCGGCGGCGAAGCTGCCGGACAATGCGCCTGTCCTGGTCGCTGCAGCCGCGAGTGCGGCAGCCGCGCAGTCGGCCGCAGATCGCGCGCAGGCAGCCGCCAGCGCCAATCCGGGCAATGCGCAATTGCGCGCGGCCGCACAGGCCGCAGCAGAGCGCGCAAGCGCGGCAGCGCAGGCCGCGTCCGACGCCGCGCAGGCCGTCGCCGCCACGGTATTCGCGAGCACGCTCGCGGCCCTGCCCGCAACCGCGGCGGGTCCGGCGCAGGCGCAAGTGCCGCCGGCCGCGCCAGTGCTGCCGCCGCCGGCCGCACCGATCAATCCTACGGTCACGCCGGGCGGCGGCGTGATTACCAGTTGTGCGGGGGTGAGTCCATGCTGAGGACAGATTCCGGAACTCGGTGCCGCAAGGCCCGGCAGCGCAAGCTTCCGGGCCTGTTAATTTGAGTGGCCACCCCGCACCATAGGCCCAACGGCGGCCCTTGGCTTTTTGCCTTCTATCTGGCTGCGCTTGTCTGGGCGCCCATTCCCCTGGGAAGCAACCGCGCCTGGGCCGGCGCCTTGCTGGCATTCTGGATTCTGGCGCTCGCGCTCTGGTGGATCGCCGGCCGCATCGGTGGCAAGCGCTCCCTGCCGCCGATTCTGCGCCAGGCCCGGCCGATGCTGTTGTGCGCGCTCCTCTGGCTGGGCTACGTCTGGCTGCAATTGCTGCCCTTGCCCATCGGGATACTGAAGCTGCTTTCGCCGCAAGCTGCCCGCTGGTATCTGGCTGCCGCCGCGCCTGATGCGCCGGGCGCGGTGGCGCTTACGCTGGACCGATATGCGACGCTGGAAGCTGCGTGCAGGAGCACGGCATACATCGCATTCTTCTTTATGAGCCTGGTATTGCTGAGCAGCCGCGACCGGATACGCTTTGCCGCCTACGCGCTGATCGCATCCGGGGTGCTGCAGGCTCTGTATGGCGCTTCCATCGGCCTTCAAAGCCCGGAAGGAGTGGCTTCCGGCACCTTCGCCAACCGCAACCACTATGCGGCGTATCTGGTGATGTGCCTGTCGGTCGGAATCGGCGTACTGATCGCGAGCCTGTCCGGCGCGAGGAGCGCCTCATGGGGGCATTTCTTCCGCAGCCTGATCCAATGGATGATCACGCCGAAGATGGCGCTGCGCCTGGGTCTGGTGATCATGGTCATCGCGCTGGTACTGACGCGCTCGCGCATGGGCAACAGCTCCTTTTTCATCAGTCTGCTGATCACCGGCGCAGCCGGCCTGCTGCTCGCCAAACATGCGACCAGATCGATGGTCGTCCTGCTGCTCAGCCTGGTCGCCATCGACGTGTTCATCGTCGGCACTTATTTCGGCACGCAGCGCGTCATCGAGAGGATTGCGCAGAGCTCCGCGCAATCCGAGGATCGGGGGGAGCTTTCGACCTATGCCCTGAGCATGTGGAGAGACTATCCGGTGTTCGGGTCCGGCCTCGGCTCCTTCCCAGTGGTGTTTCCGCACTATAGCGCGCAGGCGACCGCCGTCGCCTACACGCATGCGCACAACGACTATCTCGAGTTCGCCGCCGAGGTCGGCGTGATCGGCTCGGCCCTGCTCGGGCTGATGGTGGTCCTGTCGTATGCGGCTGCTTTACGTGCGCAATACCTGCGCCGCGATCCGCTGATGCGCGGCCTGTCCTTTGCCGCCATGATGGGCATCCTCGCACTGATGATCCACTCTGCCGTCGACTTCAGTCTGCAGATACCCGCCAATGCGCTGAGCTTCATGCTGCTGCTTGCGTTCGCCTGGATATCGCTCTATCACCCTCACTCGGAATCCTGACTCTCTGCGACCGGGTCCCCCTGCAATATTCGTCTCCGGGGGCATCCGCCCCGGCTTCAGCCGGCGGCAATCCATTTGGCCAGCCGCGTATTGCGCGCCACGCTTGCCGCCAGTCGTGGATCGGATGCGCCGATCGCCCACAGATTCCGCCAGTAAGATCGCAGCAGGTCCAGCAGCCTGCGCGCATACAGCAGCGGCATCTGCAGGGATTGCCCGGGAATGCCATAGATGCGCGCGAGTTCGGCGCGCGGCAGGAATATGCGCGTCCAGATGATCTCGATTTTCGCCCGCGCTCCGGTCGCGCCGCTGAGTGCCATGAGATTGGGCGCGAAGCGCATTTCGCCCGGAAGATCGACCATCGTGCCCAGCTGCTCGAGCGCATCGTCGAGCAGCGCCGGCTCGAGCCTGTCGCCGCCGATTGCGGCGAGCGCGCCCGCCGGCACAGCCGCACCCAGGTGGTCGCGCGCCAGCCGCAGCGCCGCGGCGACACCGCGTTCCCAACCGTGACGCCGGCCCTGATCGACCACGACGTCCCAGTCCAGATCGGGATAGGCTCGCACTATTTCCGCAATGTCGCACAGCGCGCGCAGATCCAAAGCGAACAGGTGATGATACGCAAGATGCGCGCAGACATGCAGCAGCAGGAACTCGGGCGACATCACCTGCGCCTGCGCATCGCCCAGCATTGCAGGCACGGCGCTGCGCCAGATGTCTTCTATAGGCGGCGCATACGGCTCCTCCGGCGTGGCCAGCGTCCAGTGAATCTCGACCAATGTGTCCAGACTGCGATGGGTCAGGCTGACGTCGTATCCGCCTGCAGCCTTGGTGGACAATTCATAGTCCAGGGCGGCCAGCGCAGCCACCGCCGCATCCACCTGCGCATGCGGAACCAGGATGTCCAGATCCGCCATCGGCCGCAGGCTGATGTCGCGGTAGACGAGCTCTGCCAGATGAAGTCCCTTGAGCGCGATCAGCGGAATGCCGCGCTCGGTCAGGGCCGTTGCAATGCGGCGAAATTGCCCGTAATTGCGCAGATTGTCCAGCGCGACGGCTCGGCTCGCCTGATCCAGGCGCGCGCGCACAGGCTGCGCGAGCTGCGCCAGCCTGCCACTCGAGCGCAGGGCGCGCTGCAGCAGCGCGGCAACGCCGTGGCGCAGCGCCAAGTCCAGTATCGCGTCCCAGGCTTGCGGCGGCAATTGCGCAACGGCAGCTGCCGCGGCGTCTTCGTCCGCAGTCCGGAGCAGCCCCAGCAACGCGCTGGCGCTGAAACCAGGGCGATCATTTCGGCTTGACGCGCTTGGCATATCCATCCATCCCGCTGCGCCAGACCGGCGCAGCGGTGGTAGTAGAATGACTGATCGAAAGCGAAGTTCAGGCAAATCATTATGACAGACCGCAAATCGGCAGACCGCAAATCGGAAATCCTGCCGCCGCTCACCCTCCGCGTCCGCGTTCCCCAGGACGTGCTGATGCGCCAGGTGGGCGACGAACTGGTGTTGCTGAATATGGACCGGGAAAGCTACTACGGCCTGAATCCGAGCGGGGCGCTGCTGATGCAATTCGCCGCGGCGGGC
>JAAOZY010000220.1 GCA_012274205.1 Betaproteobacteria bacterium | reverse complement strand
TACGGGCAAGCCGTCATTTTTTGCCGATCCGCCTGGCATCGATCCTACTCGTCGGGGTGAGCCTTGAAGTACGCCAGCGCGGTTCCGGTTTTCGGTTCCTGGACGCCGCTGATGGAGATGCCGCACCTGGCGAGATAGCCTTTGAACTCGGCAGCAGCCTGAAAGGCTTCCGCCGGCAGGCACTTGGTGGAGATCTCGAGGATGCGCGAGCCGTCTGGATAGAGCCACATCTCGGTGGTGATGCGGCGATCGTGGTCCTTCGGCTGGTGTCTGGACTTGAGCAGGAATACGGGGCCCATTGTGGTCAAGGAATCCATGCTGATGCCCGCCGGAGCGTGTGCCTCGTAGAACGCCCGCTGTCCCTTCGAGAACAGCGAACTGAGCGGCACCTCACCTGCGGTCATGTCGAGCACCTCCTTGCCAGTGCACACGCCCTTGAACGACGCCGAGCACACGAACCCGCTCGGCATCATATCCAGTTCGATCTTGAAACTCGCCGAGCGCCGCAGATCCGGATCGATCGTGTCCGGATCCACCGGGCGCAGCTTGACGACGGTGTCGGCGTCTCCGCCCTGGATACGCCGGGCCCGCACCACCACGCCGGCCTTGAACAGGTCCAGGTTGGGAGTATCAAAGAAGAACGCCTGCCGCGGCTGCGCCTCGACCGGGTCGAGCTTGAGGGCCTTGATCGTCGCACGATGCCCCGAGGTGGGCACGGTCAGCTTCAGTTCGATGCTGTGCGATTTTCTGCTCAATTCGAGAGCCTTCGCCAGGGCATCGGCTGCAAGGACCGGCTCTTCAGGTACGGGCTTGGCTGCCTGCGGCTTCACACTCCGTTTGGCTGCGGGGACGCGCGCAGTCTTCGCAGGTGTCGTGGTCTTTGGGCGTTTTGGGGTGGTCATGGTTTAAGTCCTTCTTTCTTCTTCAATATAAAAATCACTCGGTTGCAACATCTTTACCTTGCGCAAACTCCATGCTTCTCAAGCATCGAAGCGCTCGGCCAGCACGCCGTGACGCAAACCGCGATCGCTCACCGTGAAGTTATGCTTGCCCAGCTTCTCCATCACCGTGCGGACGATGCAGGCGCCGGCGAGGATGACTTCCGCCCGCTTCGGCTGCAGGCCGACGATGGCGCGGCGGGCCTCGGCATCGCGCGAGCGGTAGAGTTCGATCTGGCGATCGATCTCGGCGCGGTCGAGGAGCGTTCCCTGAACCACCGCCGGATCGTAGGTGGCGAGGCCGTGCCTGACTGCGGTGATGTTGGTCACCGCGCCCCCCATCGCCACCAGTTTGTCGGGGACCGGGCGGCCGTCGATGCGCGACAGGTCGGCCGAAATCGCCGCCATCGCCTCGCGCAGCGTGTCGGGCGACACGGCCCCATCCAGCTGGTAGCGCTCGGTGTAGCGTACGGCGCCGACATCGACGCTAAAGCGTTCGTCCACATTTGAGTCGTGCCCGAAGGTGAACTGCGAACTGCCGCCGCCGGTGTCGAACACGACCAGCGAACCCGTTTTCAAGCCAAGGCCCGACATCGCCGCCAGATAGGCCAGCCGGCTTTCTTCCTCGCCGGAAATCACTTCGATATGCACGCCGGTACGCGCCTGGATCGCGGCGACGACTTCGTTTCCGTTTGCGGCAATGCGCAGGCCGGCCGTGCCCACCGCGGCGATCGCCCGCACGCCGTGCCGCTTCGCCTCATCGGCCATGCCCGCGATCGCGGCAACCGTTCGCTCCAGCGCGGCGTCGATGATCACACCCTGCTGCGCGAGCCCTTCGCCGAGACGGGTCAGTTCCGCGCGGTCGACGACGGTGCGCCAGCGTCCTTCGCGGTCACGCTCGCCGATGTGGAACTTGATCGAATTTGTGCCGGCGTCGATGACGGCGTAGCGTTCGGGTTCGTCGTCGATCA
This sequence comes from Betaproteobacteria bacterium, assembly GCA_012274205.1. Classification (GTDB taxonomy): domain Bacteria; phylum Pseudomonadota; class Gammaproteobacteria; order Burkholderiales; family SG8-39; genus 2-12-FULL-64-23. The sequence continues at coordinate 9,246 of JAAOZY010000220.1, read as the reverse complement.
GGGCCGCGAGCCCGCGCGGATAGCTGGTGTTGGTGTAGCCGCCGAGGCCGAGTTCGCGGACGGCACGGATGACCGCTTCCGCATCGGTCGACTCGACGGCAATCGTGCGGGTGGGCTTGCCGTTCGCCACCACATCGGAGAATTCAGCCGTACAACCGCCGACCGTGTAGCGAACCCGCCGCTTGTGGACGTCCACTTTGCGGATCGCACCGCCCTCCTCGGCGAACGCTTCGATGAACGCGTCGAAAGTGTAGCTTGCGCGAGTCAGCTCAGGCAGTGGCAGCTTGAGCGATTCGAACACGCGTGTGACTTCGCTGGCCGGGAGCGGAAACCCCGCCTTCATCACCGGCGTCCACTGCTCCAGCCCGTCTGCGTTGACCTGCTGCAGCAGCTTGATGTCCATCAGGCCGGCGCGAACCTTTACATTGCCGCCGGCGCCGGACAGCAGGTAATCCTCGTCGCTCTCCTGCACCCCTTCCGGCGTCAGCGCCGCCAGCCGCGCCTCTGCGTCTCCGAAGGACCGGCCGAATGTGCGCCATTCCCAGCGCGGCGTGATTTTTTCCATGATTGCTTGTTGGCTCTTGAAATGTTCGCTATTGGAATAGCATTGAAGGACAGAAATCCTGTTGATGCTTTTAATGTAAGCGCTGCACTCCGGCTGTCAATGTGCGCATGACGTAAACTTGTAAAACCGGTTTTCCCACTATTCAGGAACGGAAAGACATCCCGTGCTTGCCTATCACGTCCATACGATGCCCGCAGTGGCCCCCCCACGATGAGACCTCATATCTGGGAGCGGATGCTGCGGTTCTGGGAGGCTGACCGCGGCCTGTCCATCCTCCTCCCGCTGCTCGTCATCATTGTCTTCATATTGCCCGTGCTGCTGACGCCAGACTCGACGGGGCGACTCATGGCTAATCTTGCCTTCTCGGCGCTGCTGGTCGCGGGTGCTTTTACTGCCGCTGAATCGCGCAGGGTGCGGTTCGCCGTGGTGGCATTCACGGCCGCTGCGCTGCTGGTGCGCTGGACGGCCGCAGCGGTGCCCTCGCACGCCCTCGCCATCGGGCGCGAAGCCTCCACCCTCGCCATGCTCCTGCTGTTCGCCCTGATCGTGGCAACGCGGTCGTATCGGCCCGGCCCGGTCACCCATCACCGCATCCAGGGCGCCATTGCCGTGCTGCTGCTGCTCGGATTGGTGTGGGCCAACGCCTACGAACTGCTGCATCTGATTCATCCCGATGCATTCAGCGGCGCAGTCGGCAGCGCGCCCGGCGCGCTCACGTGGATCTACTACAGCTTCGTCACGCTCACGACCATGGGCTACGGCGACATCACGCCGGTTCATCCGATCGCGCGATCGCTCGCCATTTCCGAGGCATTGACCGGGCAGCTTTATATTGCCGTCACCCTCGCGCGACTGATGGCGTTGTACGTAAGTGCAGGCGACAATAATTAGCCGCAAAAAAACATGCGCGCGTTGTGCGCTGCCGGTGTTCAATCTGCCTGAACACGTCTCAAGGGAATAAAGATGCGTCTGACGTTTTTTCGCGCCCGCCGGTTAATTCACAGCTGGGACTCGATCGGCAACAGTCCGAGGAACCAGACCGAGAGCCGGCGCAGAACAGTGACTTCGGGTTCGTTGACATACCGGCGCTCGCCCCCGGCGCCGGTCTCTACCCACTCGATGTGCGCGCTTCCGGAAGGCTCGACGACGCGCTCCAGCCGCCAGGCGATGGTGTCGAGATTGCGTTCGAGTGCGCCGGCAATGTCCTCGGCCAGCGGCGCGCTTTCACACACCACGCCGATCTCGGTGTTGAGCCGCATCGAACGCGGATCGAGATTGAGCGAGCCGATGAACACTGCACTGCGATCAAACACGAATGACTTGGCGTGCAGCGAGGCGCGTGACGCGCCGTAAGCCTTGGTTTTCTTCTCCGTTTTGGCAGGTTGAACCGCGCCGGGTTTGAGTTCGTACAGCACGACACCGCCCTCGAGCAAGGCTTCCCGGTAACGCTGATAGCCCGAATGCACCGCGCCGACATCGGTGGCGGCAAGCGAATTGGTCAGCACCGTGACGCGAACCCCGCGCGCCACCAACCCGCGCAGCCAGGCCACGCCCGCCTCGCCCGGGATGAAATAAGGCGAAACAATCAGCAGTTCCTGATGGATTTGCGCGCCGATGCCGCTGAACTGGGACATGAGATGCCCCTCGGTGGCATCGGGCGCCTGGCTGATCTTGGCTGGATCGTCGTACAGCAGGGTGGCCTTGCCCCAGTAAAAGTCATAGCGGCCCGATTTCGCCTCCCCGGCAAGCCGGCTCCCCGCCTGCATGACATACGGATTGTCGCGATTCGCCTCGATGTAGGCGGCGAGTCCGGCGCGCAGCGCGATCAAATTTTCGCTGCCCACGCTGCGACCGAGCAGCGCCGCGATCGGGTAGGACGACGGCGCATTCCAGAACGCATCGAAAGCATGGGACACCTCGCCGACGACCGGTCCGACCGTCAGCACGTCCAGATCGCCGAAGACCACCTCGCTGGACGCCTCGAAGTACTCGTCGCCGATGTTGCGTCCGCCGAGGATCGCTGCCTGATTGTCGGCGACGAACGCCTTGTTGTGCATGCGCCGGTTGACGCGGGAAAAATCGCTGAGCATGCCGAGCCCGCGGAAAGTGCGCGAGGCGACCGGATTGAACAAGCGGATCTCGATGTTGGGGTGTGAATCGAGGCTCAGCAGAACCTCGTCATTGGCCTGCGCGCCGACATCGTCAAGCAGCACGCGCACCCGCACCCCGCGGTCTGCGGCGCGCAGCAGCGCATTGGCAAAAATGCGCCCGGTCAGGTCGTCGTGCCAGATGTAATACTGGACATCGAGCGAACGCTGCGCCGCATCAGCCAGGACGATGCGTGCCAGCAGCGCATCGACGCCGCTTCTCAGCGGGCGAAAGCCGTTCTGACCGGGGTGAGTCTGCTGTGCGGCCTGGCTCTGTTGCCCCAGTGTCGTCGTTGAGGTGTCCTGCAAGGCATGCGATTCATTGCGTTCGACGTTGTCAGGCAGGCTTGCGCAGCCACTGAAAGCCAGAACGAGCGTGGCAACGATGAGCCAGCGCCGCACCGTTAACTGCCCGAACAGTCGAAGCGGATGTCAGCGTATTCGCCGACGGCCTTGGCGCCGGTGTTGTCGGTATCGGTCATCACCGCCACGCTCAGCACGCGCCCCGGCGCGGCGCCGAAGGCGCGCTTGTAGTCGGCGGCGAGGTTGCGACGCACCGACTGCCACTTGCCCAGGCCCTTCGCTCCGGATGCCACCACCAGCATCTTGACCTGGCTGGTGTGGGCGGAAGGAATCACGGTGTTCACCGGAACATGGTCGCTCCAGATATACATCAGGGTGGCATACGGACCGTCGCGCCCGGTCAGCGACTTGGCGCGCTGGAAACGCTTCTGCTCCTCCTCGGGGAGCGTGGCCTTGTCGCCGTCGAAACCCACCAGCACGCGCAAGGGCGCGTCCTCGCGTTTTTTGTCGCGGTTGTCGGCATCCGGCACCAGTGCGTCGGTCTTCCAGCGCCAGCCGATGCTCGCCGGCACACCCGTCGCCGGTTTGAAGAGCGTCACATAAAGCGAGGCGGAGCGATCTGATACTCCGCGCAGCACCGCGTGGCCGTCCTCCTGCACCAGCGAGTAGACCGTATCGCGCTTGAGTTTTGAAAGCGGCTGATGCGCCCAGCCCACTGCTGACTGGCCAAAGTCCAGGTTGCGCGCTACGCAAGGTGAGGCAGGCTTGGGCTTGGCGGCGCTAACCGGTGCGCTGCATGCCAGGAGAAACGACAGCGTAATGCTGGGCAGATATTTCATGAGGCACTCACTTTTGCAGGACGGCGAAACAAGAATTCAATGCTGTCGGAAGTATCTATGGCGCAGCATCCACGGTCAATCCGGGCTTGCCTGCAGTGTGCGGATCGTGGCTATAATTTCCGCATCGCGCGGTGGACGCAAACGGGGTCGATTGTTGGATTGCCAGCCAACATGAATGAATCGACCCGAACAGAAAAGGCTTGCATGTCGAAAACCAAAAACGAAAAACGCACGCCGGTACTGGATCCGATCGATCGCGTGTCCGAGATCATCTTCGGTCTGATCATGGCGCTGACCTTCACCGGCACGCTGAGCGCGCTTTGGCATCGTTGGCCAGCGCTCGCGCGCTTACCAAAGCGATCGGGATATCCAGCGCGGCGGATTCGCGCAGTTCACCTTGGGCAAGGTGACACTCGGGACGTATGTCTTCAATCCTGACAACAGCGCCGACCGCTTCGTGATCGTTTCACTTGGCGCAACGTTCTAGCCATGAGCTTAGCCAACACCCGAGGCGATCGTTTCGCTAGAATGATTCACCTGTTCTCCCAAACTTCAGGGTAAAAAAGATGGCAATAAAGGCACTGCTATCAATCGTCATTCCGGGTTAAGTCCGGAATGACGAAACCAGGATTTATCGACGCGCCCATCAGCAGTTCCCGGCAACCCAAACAAAAAGGACATCAACATGAGCAATCCCTCCGAAGACGCAGGCGTTTTCCAAACTCTGCTTGAACGGCTGAATTCCCAGCGGCTGCCGCTGGCGCTGGCGCTGAAAGAGAAGGTCGACCGCGGCGAAAAACTCAGCGATTACGACATCAGCAAGCTGGAAGAGATTTTTGCCGATGTCCAGACGGCGCAGCCATTCGTCGAGCGTCAACTCAAGCTTCACCCTGAAATCCAGAGTCTGGTCGCCAGCCTGCTGCACCTATACAAGGCAATCCTCGACAAGGCGACGGAGAACGAAAACAACGCCTGATTTTAGCTGGATGCCAATTACTGACGGATCCGGTCTGCTGTTGAAAGCGATCCCGTTATGCCAACGTAACCTGTGCTGAATGCCGAATACCGTGTTGAAGTTGCAGGGTGTGTGGGCCGTCTTTCAGCCAAGAATGAAAGTTCAAGCTGAGTAGCACGACCGTCTCTTGTTCGGCCAAAGCTGCCCCTGGGGATTTAGCCAACTACTTCAGCTATGAATTCGTTACCGGACTTAGGCCAGGAAATCTCACTGTACGGCAACTTTCTGATTTCCTATGTGGTTGAATCCGCAACCCTTAGCAGACAGCCAGGGTGAGCGCTGCGAGCGTCCGTTGTTCGGTGCGGACACACAAATCCGAGGCTCGAGAGTGTCTAGGAAAGCCGGGGCGATTCACTCACGCCTAAAAACACGCGGGCTGTTTAACTTCAATGTCGGGCATCGCCAGATGTATTTGCCTTAAAAGGAATGAACGTTATGAGACACATTGAAATACACAAAACACACCGCATAGGCTGGCTCCGCGCGGCTGTTCTTGGCGCCAATGACGGTATCGTTTCCACGGCCAGCCTTGTCTTAGGCGTGGCGGCTGCTGGCGCGAGTTCAGAGAGTATTTTGATCGCAGGCGTTGCCGGTCTTGTGGCTGGTGCCATGTCGATGGCTGCCGGTGAGTATGTTTCGGTGAGTTCGCAATCCGATACCGAGCACGCCGATCTGGATCGGGAGCGTAGGGAGTTGGCTGATGATCCCGAGCACGAACACGCGGAGTTGGCGGCTATTTACGTTGGACGTGGACTTGATGCAGGACTAGCCTCCAACGTCGCTACCCAGTTGATGGCGCATGATGCACTTGGCGCACATGCGCGTGACGAGCTGGGTATTTCTGAAACATTGACTGCACGTCCAATTCAAGCCGCCTTGGCATCGGCCGGCACGTTTTCAATTGGTGCTGTTCTGCCGCTCCTGGTTGTGTTTTTGGTGCCGGTATCTGCGCTCATGTGGGCTGTTTCGGGCAGCTCGCTTTTGTTTCTCGCGCTTTTGGGAGCCCTGGCTGCGCGCGCCGGTGGTGCTCCTGTGATGACTTCCGCTACGCGGGTGACCTTTTGGGGTGCCTTGGCAATGGGTTTGACAGCTGGAGTTGGGGCTTTGTTTGGGGTGGTCGCTTGAGAACCTCAGGCGAACACTCCGGTTAAACGTCTCAACACGCACCAGCGTCTGCGTTGTTAACCATCTGGAATGTGCTACAAAGAGTAAGGTTATTTCAATGCAGGGGAAGAGAGCATGCGCAATGCAATTCTACTCATCGCTTTAGGCATGACTTTTAACGTTCATGCAGCCACTCCCCAAGAAATCCTCAATAGCTACACTCCCCTGGCGAAACAGGAAAACCCGGCTTTCAAGGAGTTCTCCTCCGGTCGTGGAGAGCAGTTCTACCATGCCAAGCGCGTTCATAGCGGCGGCACGCAAGTGAGTTGCGCGGCGTGCCATACCGATAACCCGAAGAACGCCGGCAATCATGCGAAAACCCACAAGGAGATTCTGCCGCTCGCACCCGCCATCAACAAGGAACGCTTCACCGATTCGGCCAAGGTGGAGAAGTGGTTCAAGCGCAACTGCCAGGACGTGTTGGAACGTCCCTGCACTGCTCAGGAAAAAGGCGACTTCATCGCCTACTTGCTTTCGGTTAAATGAAAGGATGTGCCATGAAACGCCTTAATACGTTGTTCCTCTGGCCCCTGATTGTGGCGCTATCGGCTCCGACCCTCGTGCGTGCAGAGGAAAATGAAAATGAAGGGCAGTCGTTGCCACGCGTTGCCAACACCAATTGGAAGACTGAATGCGCTTCCTGCCACACGCTATACCACCCGGGCCTGCTGCCTGAACGTTCCTGGCGCAAACTGATGGGCGGACTGGACAAGCATTTCGGCGAGAACGCCAGCCTCGACCCGCCCACGCAGCAGGAAATTACCGACTTTCTGGTGAAGCACAGCGCCGGCGCAGGATCCAGCTATGCGAAGTCCATTCCGGCAAGCACCACCCCGCTGAGAATAACCGAGACGGCCTGGTTCAAGCGCCAGCATCGCGAGGTGCGCGCCGATGTATGGAAGCGTCCGAAAGTGGGCAGTCCCTCGAACTGCATGGCGTGTCACAAGGGTGCCGAGCAGGGAGACTTTTCCGAGCGCGGAGTGGCGATACCGCGCTGAACATAAATCCTTGCCTTCGGGACTTTTTCTGCGCTTCTGAATAAGGGCGTCTATCCGCGCCCAAATTGGCAAGATTATGCAAATTCTCGTCTGGGATTTACCCACCCGCCTGTTTCACTGGCTGTTCGCATTTTCGTTTGCCGTTGCCTGGATAACAGGCGATTCGGACACCTATCGCGATCTGCATGTTTTCGTCGGGTATCTCATGCTCGGTTTGCTCGGCTTCCGCGTGCTGTGGGGGCTGATCGGCAGCCGTTACGCGCGCTTCGCATCGTTCCGGTTTGGCCCGATGCAGGCAATTCGCTATGTGCAGGACGCACTGATGCGGCGTGCACCACATCATATCGGGCATAATCCGGCTGGCAGTTGGGCAGTGTATCTCCTGCTGACGCTGGGGCTGCTGGTGGGCGTGACTGGCATCCTGGTGCTGGGGGGCGAAGAGCAGCATGGCATGGCCGCCGGCATCACCCTTTTCGGCGGCGGCGAGGCGCTCAAGGAACTGCACGAGGGCTTGGCCTCCTTCATGCTGGGAGTGGTGATCGTTCACCTGCTCGGCGTGGCTGCGGAAAGCTGGCTGCATCGTGAGAATCTGGCTAAAGCCATGTTCACCGGTCGCAAGCATGGGGCCCCCAGCGAAGCGATTCCTTCAGCCCATTATCTGGCCGGCGGCGTCCTGCTGTTACTGACGGCAGCATTCGGCGCGTGGTTTTTCCGGGATGACTTCACGGCAACCCCGCAGCGCCCCCATATTCCCTTCGTCGGCCAAACCTTGCCCGACAACAAGGTTTGGCGTGCGGAATGCGGCAGTTGTCACCTCGCCTATCACCCCACTCTGCTACCCGCGCGCTCCTGGGTGCGTCTCATGAAGGAACAGGACACGCATTTCGGCGAATCCTTGGGTTTGGACGCTGCCACAACGGCCGAGATTCTGGCCTTCCTGCAAAAAAACTCCGCCGATACCGAACTGACCGAACCTGCCTACAAGATCAAGCAATCCATCCCACCCAACATGACGCCAGTACGCATCACCGAGACCAGCTACTGGATCAAAAAGCACCAGGAAATTGCGGATTCGGTCTGGCGCCATCCGAAAATCGGCTCCAAGGCAAACTGCAGCGCCTGTCATCTGGATGCCGAAAAAGGCACGTTTGAGGATGCGGCGATGCACCTCCCCGACGGGGTTGCCGGTTTGTCAAAGGCTCGCAAATGAAACAGCTCAAAGTAAGCCGCATCGGGTTGTTTTCTGGGGCAGCGAAACAACAATGATCCTCGAGAAAGGACAATGATTCTGACCTCTTTAGTTCGGCACCCGGACAAGTTCTCCAACTGTGCGTTTTGAGCTGGTCGCCGGTTTGGTTGCGTTCAAGTCTGTCCTGGAGGCTCAGCAAAATGACACATAACCATTTCCATTTATTAAGCGGACAGCCGATGTCTTAATGTCAGCTTAATCCGTCCTCATTACTATGCATGTCATCGACGCACCTGCGCCGTCCTTTGAGGGAAAGAACATGGAATTCACCCAGAAACTCCGCGCCAGAATCATTAGCATCCTTACTCCGGTATTCACAATTGCCTTCGTCAGCGTTCCACTCATAATCGGCGGTGGCGTTATGTTTGCCACAGTCGATGTCTTAATGTCGGCTTAATCCGTCCTCATTACTATGCATGTCATTGACGCACCCGCGCCGTCCTTTGAGGAAAAGAACATGGCATTGACCCAGAAAATCCGCGCCAGAATCATTGGCACCCTTCTTCTGATATTCTCAGCTGCGTTCGTCAGCGTTCCGCTTATGATCGGCGGTCATCCGGGGAAAATCGTATCGCACCTCCCAGTGGTCCATCACTTGAACTGATCGACATTTATGGAAGGCAGCGAGTAATCGCCATAGAGTTCTTAGCGCAATACATAAAGCCATCAGTTCGGTAATTACGCTCCGAAGGACTATCTCTACAGCAATCGTGGCCGTCTGCTTTGGCCTAGTACCAGACAAATCCTGCGGTCAGTCCGACAGGCGACTTAGGGTCGGGTTTTGCCGTAGAGGAAATCAGAAAGCTGCCGTTCGGTGAGATTTCCTGGCCTATGTCCGGTAACGCCCCCATAGCAGAAGTAGTCGGCTAAATCTCCAGCGGCGGCTTTGGCCGAGCAAGAGACGGTCACAACCCTGCTGTCAGATCAAGTCTGAACCTCTACAGATAACAACAGAAAGACAAGGCG
>JAAOZY010000219.1 GCA_012274205.1 Betaproteobacteria bacterium | reverse complement strand
GGCCAGCTGTACGTCGACGCAGTGGCGGGCGGCACCGGCGCGGTTCCGGCAGCAAAGTTCCTCAACCTCAATCCGGGCGAGGGAAAGGTCAACTATTCGGATGCAACGGGGAAGATATCGTTCGTGTTCAATGTCCTGCCCCATGCGGAACAGGCGATCCAGATTCACGCCGAGGACGCCGATACCGTCGCCTCCACCGGAGCCAACGGCAGCATCAACATCCGCCATGGTCGCTTGCGTTTGTTCAATGCGTTCGGCAGCGAAAAATCGGATCTCAGCGTGCCGCTGCGAGCGGAATATTGGACCGGAAACTCCTGGGTGCTCAATAGCGCCGACAGTTTCACCGTCGTACCGGCCGGGTCGATAGCCTTGTCGGGTTACACCGGCACTTTGTTCGACCCGACGAATTTCGGCGCGAGCCATATCGCCGGTGCGACTCTCTCCGGCGGGCAGGGCAGCATCGTCTTGACCAAGCCATCGCCCACGGCCACCGGCAGCGTCAATCTCGCGATCAATCTCGGTGCCGGCGCGGCCGACCAATCGTGTTTGGGCATTCATCCGGCGACGACCGGCGCGGCGATCCCGTGGTTGCGTTCGATCAATGGAAATTGCACTGTAACTTACGACCGCGACCCCTCCGCGCGCGCCAGTTTCGGCGTCTATGCGCCCGAGACCAGGAAGACCATCCATATGCGTGAGCTCTACTGATGGCGAGGCACGGCGGATTCACTCTGCCCGAGCTGATCACCGTCATGGTGGTCATCGGGATTTTGTCCGCGGTCGCGCTGCCGCGGATGATGGACAATCGCGTGCTGACCGGATCGGTGTTCCGCGCCGACGTGGTGAGCGCCTTGCGCTACGCGCAGAAGTCGGCCGTCAGCCACCGGCGGCTGGTTTGCGCAACGTTCACCACGCCGACTACGGTCACGCTCACGATCGCCAGCGCCAATCCGGCCGGCGCCTGCAACACTGCGCTGTCCGCCCCCGACGGATCACCCTACAAGAGCAAAGACGCGTCGATTCAGGCGAGCGGCTATCCCGCGGGAGGCGTACTTTATTTCCAGACGGTGGGCACGATCACGAGCGATGGCGCGGGTACCACTGTTTTCTCCGGTAATATCGCAGTAACCGGGCAAGCGGCGCCGGTCAGGGTCGATGGGGCGACTGGATATGTTGAATAGACCCCATCGCGGCGTGACGCTGATCGAACTGATCGTGGCGATCGTGATCGTCGGCATCGGCCTGGCCGGCGTGTTGCTCACCTTTACCACCACGGTAAGGCACAGCGCCGACCCGATGGTGCGCAAGCAGCTGTCCGCCATCGCGGATGAGATGATGGAAGAGATACTGCTCAAGCCCTTCGCCGTAACGCCTCCCAACCCGCCGTTTGCCGGCTGCGCGCGCCTCAGCTTCAACGATGTGCGCGACTACAACGGCTACAGTTCGGTGAACATCTGCGACATCGACGGCACCACGGTGCTGAACGGCTACAAGGTGAGCGTGAGCGTGAGCCCGCCGGCGGCGTCGCCGGTATCCCTGAGCGGGGTCGCCGCCACCGATCAGCTCACGGTAAGGGTGAACGTCACGCACGAGAGCGAAAGCTATTCGCTGATCGGATGGCGCACCTGTTTTGCGGGGCCGACTTGGCCATGCCCATGAGAAAGCAAACGGGATTCACGCTGATCGAGCTGATCGTGGTGATGGTGGTCACCGGCATCATCGCGGCCAACATAGTGGTGTTCTTCAAACCGGCGTTCGACATCTATATCGCCGTCGGGCGCCGCGCCCAGCTTACCGATATCGCGGACACCGCGATGCGCAGGATGTCCCGGGATATTCACCTGGCGGTGCCGAACTCGATCCGTTCGCCCAATGCGCAGTGCGTCGAACTGGTGCCCACCTCTGCGGGCGGGCGCTATCGCATGCAAGCTGACACCGTCTGGGATGGCGCCAATCCGGGCGCGCCGAGCGCATGGTTCGACGGGACCTCCGCAGTGTCGGCGCTCGACCTGCTCACGCCGCTGTCCACCACGCCGGCTGCTGGCGACTGGCTGGTGATCGACAATCAGGAGACCAATGACGTCTATGCCGGCACCAACCGCGCGGCGATACAGAATGTGGCCGCGCCGCCCGATGCCAGCCTGGGATACAGCCGCATCGGACTGACGGCGGCGACGCAGTTTCCTGGCGGCTACAGCGGCGGGCGTTTTGTGGTGGTGTCCAATGCGCAGAAGGCGGTGTTCTACGTCTGCGCCGGTACCGGCCTCGATGGCGCGGGCAGCGGCACGGGGACGCTGTACCGGTTCGCGAACTACGGTTTCAATGCGGCGACGCCGGCCGCATGTCCGGTTCCGGTAGTCGCCGGCCCCACACCGACACCGGTACTCGCGACCAAGCTGAAAACTTGTTCCTTCATCTATTCGCCGACGCAGGGCGAGACGCAGCAAAGCGGCTTCGTCTGGATGAACCTGGAGATCGTCGACCAGGGCGAGCGCATCGCGCTGGTGCTCGGAACGCACGTGGATAACGTCCCGTGAAGGCAATGCAGCGAGGTTTCGGCGCGATCGTGGCGATCATCATCCTGGTGATCCTGGCGAGCATTTCGGCCGCGCTGGTCAGGCTGGGCACGACGCAGCAGGCAACATCGACGCAGGACATCCTGTCTGCACGCGCCTGGCAGACAGCGCGCGCCGGAAACGAGTGGGGGCTGTATCAGGTATTGGGTCCCGCGGCTAGTTGCGCGCCGCTCACGACGCTGGACCTGCGCGCCACCACCGGCTTTTCGGTGACCGTGAGTTGCAGCGCAAGAACCTTCAACGAGGGCGAGACTACGCCCGGCGTGCCGCTGGCGACCACGACATACAGCATCGAAGCGGTGGCCTGCAATTCCGCCGCGTGCCCGGATGCCGCGCTCGCCGCGACGCCCGGTTATATAGAGCGCAAACGCATCGTCATGGCGAACACGCCCTAGTCAGGTCGGGCACGCATCCGAAGCCGGGGCAAAGGCGGGGGAAACACGAGAAAAACCATTGACAACAAAGATTTATTGATATAACTTCAAGTAACTCGTTTGACGAGCACCGCCGATGGCATGGTTTTCCAAGAAAAAAATGCAGCCAGGTTGGATGGCCATCAGTACCGATACTGACGCCATCAGGCTGGCCCATGTCGAGCGCCCGGCCATGGGCAAGCCCAAAGTCGGGCGTTGGGGCGTTGCCAAGCTCGGCGACAAGGATGGCGTCGATCTGGAAAAGGCGGCCGAGGAATACGAGCTCGCGCGCTACCACTGCTCGACCCTGCTGCATCCGGCGGAATACCAGTTGCTGATGGTGGATGCGCCCAACGTGCCGCGCGAGGAACTGAAAGCGGCAATCCGCTGGCGCGTCAAGGACCTGCTCGACTATCACATCGACGATGCCACCATGGACGTGCTCGACGTCCCGATCGACCAGGATGCACCGGGCACGAGCCACTACATGTACGCCGTCGCGGCGAAAAACGAGATGGTGCAAAGGCAGATCGCGCAGTTCGAGCGCGCCAGCATTCCGCTTCAGGTCATCGACATCCCGGAAACGGCGCAGCGCAATATCGCCGAACTGTACGAGAGCGCAAATCGCGGCATCGGCATGCTGACCTTCGATCACACCGGAGGCCTGTTCACCCTCTCGTTCCAGGGCGAGCTCTACCTGGCGCGCCGTCTTGACGTGAGCTGGGGGCAGCTGGTAGCGGCACGCGAAGACCAGAGGCAGATCTATTTCGAGCGCATCGGCGTGGAGCTGCAGCGCTCGCTCGATCATTTCGAGCGCCAGTACCGGAACATCGTTTTGTCCGAACTGTTGCTCGGACCGATGCCGGAGAACATCGGGTTGCTGCCTTACCTCACCTCGCAACTTTACCTGCCGCTGCGTCAAATCAATCTGGCCGAAGCCCTGGAATTTTCCGGCCCCGAGATCGGCGCCGACAAGCAGTGGGAACTGCTGCATGTGATCGGCGCTGCGCTGCGCATAGAGGTGAAATCCCTGTGAGCCAGCAGATCAACCTGTTTAACCCCATCTTCCTCAAACAGAAGAAGACGTTCTCCGCGGTCAACATGCTGGATGCGATGGCGCTGCTGGTGGTCGGCGTCGCCTTGTTCTACGGCTATGCCAGCATCGAGTCGCTGAACTTCGACCGCCAGTCGGTGGAAACGGCGAGGCAGTATGAACAGGCGAAGGCGCTGCTGGCGCAAACCAGCGTGCGCTACGCGCCGAAGAAAATCGACACCAGTCTTGAAGCCGAAGTGAACAATCTGCAGGCGCAGCTGAGCGCGCGCAAGGCCACGCTCGACAGCCTCGGCATGGATACGCTCGCCAGCGGCGCGAGCTATGCCGAATATTTGCGCGCGCTGGCGCGCCAGTCGCTGCCCGGACTATGGCTGACGCACTTCAGCGTGGGCAAGGGCGACGCGGAAATGGAAATCGCCGGTCGCGCGCTGCAGCCCGAACTGGTGCCGGCCTATATCGAGCGCCTCAACCAGGAACGGGCGATGCGCGGCCGCGCCTTCGATTCGCTCAGCATGACGCAGACCGAAGGCGTGCTGCCTGCGAGTGCGTCGCGGCCCGCCGGCGCGCCGGCCAAGTATAGCTACACCGAGTTTCAGCTGGTGTCGAGCCACGCCGCGCTTTCCGGGGGCGGCGCGGCACTGGGCAGCAAGGTAATGGAGCTGCTAGGCGGGGCGCCGCGCACTCCGGCGCCGGGCGGTGGATCCAAATGAAACAGCTGCTGCAAAAATACGCCGACGGCATCGATGCGATGGCATTGCGCGAACGGGCCATGTTCTTCGGCGCCGTTGCGCTGGTGACGATTACCCTGCTGCAGGTGTTCCTGTTGAATCCGGTGCTGTCGCGGCGCAATCAACTGGCGGCGCAGATTGCGCAGCAGCAGGAGGAAACCAAGGCGATCCAGGCGCAGGTCGAGGCCCTGGTCCGGCCCGGCGTGCAGGATCCGAACGCGGTCAACCGCGAGAAGATCAACAACCTGCGCGAGCAGATGACGCGCTACGACCGCCAGTTCGAGGCGCAGCAACAGCAGTTTGTGTCGCCGAAGAATATGGCGACCATGCTCAGGAGCCTGATCGCAAAAAATCCGAAGTTGCAGCTTCTGTCGCTGCGCAATCTTCCCGGCGCCGGCCTGTCGCAGGGCGCGGGCACCGCCGAAGGGCGCGCGCGCGCGGCTGGCGGCGGACGCGAGGTGTACCGGCATACGGTCGAACTCAGCATCAAGGGAAGTTATTTCGACCTGCTCGACTACCTCGCGGCGCTGGAACGGATGCCCCAGCGCGTGTTCTGGGACGGCTTCGACCTGAGCGTGGAGCAGTATCCACTGTCCGTCCTGAAACTGAGCATCTATACGCTGAGTCCGGAGAAATCATGGCTCACCGTCTGAAGCTGGCTCAGGTGCTCGCCGCCGCGGCGGGCCTGGCCCTGTCGGCCGGTAGCACCGCACAGGCGCTTACCGATCCGACGCGCCCGCCGCTGCAGCTGATGATGACGGCGGCAGGCGTGGGCAAGGATTCGAAGGAAGGCGCCGAAGCGCGCCCGCGGCTCGAATCCATCCTGCTGTCGAGCGCGCGCAAGGGGGCGATCATCAACGGGCAATACGTAGCACTGGGCGGCGCCTTCGGCAAGGCGGCGATGGTCAACATCAGCGCAACGACGGTAACGCTCAAAACCGGCCAAGAGCTGGAGGTGCTGCAGCTGTATCCTCCACGCGGGGGCGCTGCGGCCGTGTCCGCCACCGAGGACAAAACCGAGAAAATGGTAAAACGACCATGAGAAAACCGCATATCGCCGTGCTTGTGTTAAGCGCCTTGCTGGCCGCAGGCTGCGCGCAGGAGCCGGTGCGCACCAACAAAGTCAGCGAGCAGATGATCGGCGAACTGGAAAAAGGGCCGGCGCCCGCGAAACCCAGGGAGCCCGATGCGGTGAACCGCGCGCTGCTGCCGCCGCTGCGCATGGAGTTGCCGCAGGCCGAGGGAAAACCGATCGACGCGCGCTTCGACTTGAACGTGAACAATGCGCCGGCGCGGGAGGTTTTCCTGTCGATCGTATCGGGCACGCGCTACAGCATGCTGGTGTCGCCGGAAGTGTCCGGATCGATTTCGGTCAATCTCAAGGACGTCAGCCTGTCCGAGGCGCTCGAATCGCTACGCGAGATCTATGGGTATGAATACAAGATCGACGGCAGCCGGGTCTATATCAAGCCGGCCGGCCTGCAGACGCGCGTGTTCCAGGTCAATTATCTGATCGGCGCGCGTCAGGGCCGCAGCGACATGCGGGTTACGGCCGGCTCCAGCGGCATAGCGACCAGCACGGCAACGACGAACGCTGCCGCCTCCACGACACTGCAGAGTACGACGAATGCGGCGCAGGCCGCGCCGGTGACGCCAGGGGGCATTCAGGGGCCGCCCTCGCTGACTCCGAACGGGCCCGGCGCTCTCGGTGGCATCCAGTCGGACGCGACGCGCATGTCCACGGTCCAGACCACCGACTTCTGGGCGGAAGTTGAGTACGCGATACAAACCATCGTCGGCAAAGGCGAAGGACGCAACATCGTCATCAGCCCGCAGTCCGGCGTAGTGGTGGTGCGCGCCATGCCGCAGGAACTGCGCAGCGTCGCCACCCTGCTCAAAGCCATGCAAATCTCGGTGGAGCGGCAGGTCATGCTCGAAGCCAAGATCGTCGACGTCACCTTGAACCAGGCTTATCAGACCGGGATCAACTGGGCGGCATTTCCGACCAGCGGCATTGCCGGCGGCTTTACCAGCGGCCTGGGCGGCGTCGCAAACAGCTTGGGCGTGCGCGGCGGCCTGAGTGGCAGCACCGCCGGCAGCAGCACCGGCAGCAGCAGCAATTTCAGCGCGAATCCGGGGGCCGGCGCCGGTCTGGCGACCCTGGGCGGCGTCGTCGCCGGGACGAACGGCGTGGCCGGGGGCGTGTTCGGTCTGGCGGTGCAGACGGACAATTTCGCCGCCCTGCTGCAGTTTCTCGAGTCGCAGGGTTCGGTGCAGGTCCTGTCCAGCCCGCGGGTGGCCACACTCAACAACCAGAAGGCCGTGCTCAAGGTCGGCACCGATCAGCCTTACGTCACCAGCATCACCGTGGTCCCCGGCGTGACCTCCGCGGGCGTCGTCATCCCCACTTCGGTATCGCCGCAGATCAGCAACATTTTCTCCGGGATCTCGCTCGACGTGACGCCGCAAATCGACGATGCCGGCAACATTTCGCTGCATATTCATCCGCTGGTGACGAGCGTGGCGTCCAAGGCGGTTGGGTTCAATCTCGCCGGCGTCGGTGCGCAGAGCGTGGATGTGGCTGCGGTCAATGTGAGCGAGTCCGATACCATGGTGCGCACGCATGACGGCCACATTGTCGTTCTGGGCGGCCTGATGAAAGTGGAACTGAACAAGGGCCGCAGCGGCATCCCGGGTCTGGCCGACCTGCCGGGGATCGGCGGCGCGTTCCGCAATTCCTCCACCGATACCATCAAGCGCGAGCTGGTGATCCTGATCAAGCCCACGATCATCGAAAGCGACAAGACCTGGGATCAGGACCTGCAGGACACGCGCACGCGGATGCAGCGCATGCGCATCGAGCCGCACGAGGGCGCCGCCGGCGCAAACCAGTGATCTACCTCAACCATTTCGGCCTGCGCGAGCCGCCCTTCGGCATTACGCCGGACACCAGTTTCTTTTTCGCCTGCGCCAGCAGCCAGGAAGGACTGAACACGCTGCTGGTGGCGGTGGCCAACGGCGAGGGTTTCATCAAGATCACCGGCGAAGTGGGCACCGGCAAGACGCTGCTGTGCCGCAAGCTGCTCGCCACCCTGAGCGACAACTGCGCCACCGCCTACATTCCGAATCCGAACCTGGAACCGCGCACGCTGCTGTTCGCCCTGTGCGACGAACTGGACGTGGAGGTGGAGCCGGACCTCGACCAGCACCGCCTGATCAAGGCGCTGAACCACGCGCTGCTGGACTTCGCGCGCGAGCGCAGGCGCGTGGTGATCTGCCTCGATGAAACCCAGGCGATGCCGCTGGAGACGCTGGAAACCCTGCGCCTGCTGACCAATCTCGAAACGGAGAAACGCAAGCTCGCGCAGGTGATCCTGTTCGGCCAGCCCGAACTCGACCAGAAGCTCGCGCACGAGTCGGTGCGCCAGCTGCGCCAGCGCATTACCTTTCAGCACCACCTCGGCACGCTCACGCGGGAGGAACTGGCGCATTATCTGGCGCACCGCCTCAGTGTGGCCGGCTATGTCGGCGACGGCGTGTTCAGCGGGCCGGCAGTAGGCGCGATCCACCGCGCCACCCGCGGCGTGCCGCGGCTGGTGAACATACTCGCGCACAAATCGATGATGCTCGCATTCGGCGAAGGCGTGCGCCAGGTGCGCGTGCGCCACGCGCGCGCGGCGATTGCCGATACGCCCGCGGTGAGCTCGTTTCCCGCGCGCCACTGGGCCTGGCTGGCCATGGCGGGCCTGGTCGCGGGAAGCGGCATCGGCTGGCTGGTGCTCAAATGAGCCTGATCAACAAAATGCTGCAGGACCTGGACAAGCGCCATGCCACCGATTCCGGCGGCAAGAAGACGCTGACCGAACAGTTGCGCCCGGTGCGCACGCGCAAAGACTGGAAGCGCATCGCCTGGGAGGTCGGCGCGGGTCTCGCCGTGGGACTTGGCTGGGCCGGCTGGGTGCTGGTGCAGATGTCTCCGCGGCCACTGGTCACCGATCTGGTTTCGCAAGGACATCTGAGACGGCCGCAATTGGCGCCTGCGGCCCCGGCGCCGCAATCAGCCGCCGCACCCGCACCCGCACCCGCACCGGTGCCCGCGCAAGCGCCAGTCCTGGCGCAAGCCCCGGCTCCGGTGCAAGTCCCTGCGCAGACCGCCGCAGCGGTTGCGCCTGCAGCGGCTGTGCCTGCGCCCGCGCCGGCGGCAACGGCCGGTGCTGACATGCTCAAGCTCGCCACCGAGATCGGCACGCCGATAAAGGAACGAAGCTTTGCCGCCAAACCGGACGCGGAACGCAAGCAGACCCGTGCACCTGTGACGGCGCCCAGGCCTGCACAAAAGGCCGAGGCCGCGGCAGGGGCAAGAGGCAGTGGCGCCGCCGGGGTGCAGGACAAGATCAGCATCGACATGCACGCTTCCACCCCGGTCGAGCGCGCAGACACCCAGTTTCGCAAGGCCACTGCGCTGCTCAACCAGGGCCGCGTGGCCGAAGCGATGGACGGCTACAAAGGTGTCCTGCAGGTCGATGCGCGGCATGCGGCAGCGCGTCAGGCCCTGGTAGGTCTGTTGCTGGAAAGCCGGCGCATAGACGAAGCGCAGCAGTACCTGCAGGAAGGGCTGAACCTGAACCCGGAACGAACCGCCTATGCGATCCTGCTCGCGCGCATACAGGTGGAGCGCGGAGATCTGCAGGGTGCGCACGATCTGCTCGGCAAGTATGCAGGCCGCGCCGCCGGCGATGCCGAATATCACGCCTTCGACGCCGCCGTGCTGCAGCGCTTGGGACGCCACAAAGAGGCGGTCGCAAGCTATGAAGCCGCGCTCAAGCTGGCGCCGCGCACCGCACTGTGGTGGATGGGCATGGGTATATCGCTGCAGGCCGAAAATCGCGGCGACCAGGCGCTGGGCGCGTTCCAGCGCGCCAAGGCCGTGGGCGGACTCAGCCCGGACCTGCTCGCTTTCGTCGACCAGCGCGTTAAGCAACTACAATAAGAACCCGTTGCAAAATGAAATTTTGCAAGGCCCGATATAGGGGAGTATGAGGGGAGGTCCCTCGCGGGGACATCCTTTGGGGCGTGTCCCTCATCTTGAAACGACCTCTAAGCCCGCGGGAAGACGTCCGTATCCGGGTGCAGGCCCGGGTGTCGCCGGCGCAAAGCCGCCAGTCGGCAGGAATCCAGGCGCCGCGGCGGCTCCCCCTTGAAGACAGTCCATGGAGGAGCGCACATGCAGGATCGCTATGAGGAAATCTATCGCGGCCACCATTGGCAGGTGCCGCAGCGCTTCAACATGGCCTGGGCCTGTTGCGGTCGCCATGCGCAGGAGCGCCAGCGCTTCGCGCTGTACTGGGAAGACGAGGGCGGCGCCACCGGCGCCTATACCTACTGGGACCTGCAGCAACAGGCCAACCGCCTGTCCAACGCGCTCGCCGCACTGGGGGTGAAGCGCGGCGAGCGCGTCGGCATCATCCTGCCGCAGCGGCCCGAGACCGCCGTTGCCCATATCGCCTGCTACCAGATGGGCGCGATCGCCATGCCGCTGTCGGTGCTGTTCGGGCCGGATGCGCTCGAATATCGCCTGCACAACAGCGAAACCTCGGTGGCCTTGGTCGATCCGGCCTCACTGCCCAATCTATGGCCGATCCGCGATCGCCTGCCCGCGCTCAAGCACGTGATCGGCGTCGCCGGGGCGCGCGAATCCGGCACCCTTGCCTGGGAGGCGCTGCTGGCGCAGGCATCGAACAAATTCAATTGCGTCGATACGCTGGCGGATGACCCGGCGCTGCTGGTCTACACCAGCGGCACCACCGGCCCGCCCAAGGGCGCGCTGAAGCCGCAGCGGGTGCTGCTGGGCAATCTGCCGGGCTTCGCGCACTCGCACGACCTGTTTCCGCAGACCGGGGATCTGTTCTGGTCCCCGGCCGACTGGGCCTGGACCGGCGGGCTGATGGATGCGCTGCTGCCGACGCTGTATCACGGCTATCCCATACTCGGCTTCCGCGGCCGCTTCGACCCGGAAAAGGCGTTTCATCTGATCGAAAAATACGGGGTGCGGAACACTTTTCTGTTTCCGACTGCGCTGAAAATGATGATGAAGGCGGTGCCTGAGCCGAAACAGCGCTACGATTTGAAGCTGCGCTCCATCATGAGCGCGGGCGAGTCTGTCGGCGAAACCGTATTCGCCTGGAGCCGGGACAAACTCGGCGTCACCATCAACGAGATGTTCGGGCAGACCGAAATCAATTACATCGTCGGCAACTCCCACACGCTGTGGCCGGCCAAGCCGGGTTCCATCGGACGGCCCTATCCCGGGCACAGGGTGGGCGTGATCGACGAAGCGGGCAAGGAGGTCGCGGCCGGCGATGTGGGCGAGGTGGCGGTGCACCGGACCGATATTCACGGCGACCTCGATCCGGTGTTTTTCCTGGAGTACTGGAAAAATCCGGAGGCGACGCAGGGAAAATACACCGGCCGCTGGTGCCGCACCGGGGATCTGGCGAAGAAGGATGCGGACGGCTATTTCTGGTACCAGGGGCGTGCCGACGACGTATTCAAGAGCGCCGGCTACCGCATCGGGCCCTCGGAAATCGAAAACTGCCTGCTCAAGCATGCCGCCGTGGCCAACGCGGCAGTGGTGGGCAGCCCCGATCCGGAACGCACCAACATCGTCAAGGCCTTCATCGTGCTTACGCCCGGACACCGGCCTTCAGCCGAACTCGAGGCGGAGTTGCAGGCGCATGTGCGCGGCAAGCTCGCGCCCTACGAATATCCCAAGGAAATCGAATTCATCGACGCGCTGCCGATGACCACCACCGGCAAGGTGCAGCGGCGCGTGCTGCGGCTCAGGGAAGAAGAGCGCAAGCAGCAGCTCATGGCCGCCAAGCCCTGATGCCGCCAGTCGGCCCTGGCCCGCGCTTCGGCATGCAATCGAAGGAGGAGCAATGAGTCTGGCCGATCTGCTCGGCACGGTGGCGGGCTTTCTTACCACTGTCGCGTTTGCGCCCCAGGTCTGGACCGTATGGAAGACGCGCTCGACGCGCGACATCTCCCTGGGCATGTATCTGGTGTTCACCACCGGTGTCGGATTCTGGCTCGCCTACGGCCTGGTCCTCGGCGCCTGGCCCATCATCGTGGCCAATTCGATCACCTTGCTCCTCACCGGTACCGTGCTGGTGCTGAAGCTGCGTCACGGTTGAGCACGCGCCGGCGCCGCCTCACTTCCTGCCGCGGCTCTTGACGAGTATTTTTCCGTCGGCCTCGACCACCACCTCTCCGGCCTGGTTCGTGCACACGCCGCTCATTACCGCTATGCCGCCGTGGTGCTTGGGCTTGTCCTGCTTCCCGACTATGGTCCAGGTCGTCGTCAGCGTATCGCCCGCGCGCACCGGCGCCTTGAAGCGGCAGGTGTGCTCCAGGTACGCAATCGCGGTGCCGCCGAAATACATGCCCACCGGCGCAGACACCAGCGCGCTGGTAAACGGGCCGTGCAGGATGCGGCTGCCGAAGCGGCTCTGCTTGCCGTGCGTCTCGTTGGTGTGCAGCGGGTTGAAGTCGCCGAACAGCCCGGCGGCGAGCACCAGGTGCGTTTCCGTGACCGTCATGGCGGAGCCGAAGCTCTCGCCGACCTTAATTTCGTCGTAGGCCTTGCCCGGAAAAAGTACCATCTTCACTCCTGAGGCGGTGCGCCGTCATTCTGTCAAAAAGCCCGACCTGCGGCAATGTTGCAATGTCGAATTGTGGCAAAATCGCTGCACAAACGAGCAGGCCGCCCGACGCGGCCTGGCGTTCCAGGCTTCAATTCGGAGAATACGAAATGTCCCTGTTCGATCAGCCCTTCGATCACAAGCGCGATGCCGCCATCGTCACCGGCGCAGGCAATGGCATCGGCCGCGCAATCGCGCTGGCGCTGGTCGGGGAGGGTGTGCGCACTTTGTTCGCCGACATCAGCGCCGACAAAGTCCGTGCCGCGACGGATGCCGCCGCCGATCCGGCGCTGGCCTTCGCCTGGTCGGGCGACCTGGCCGAGCGCACTGAATGCGAGCGCCTGCTCGCCGATGCGCGCGAGCGGCTTGGGCTGGTCACGCTGTTCGTGCACAGCGCTTCGCCGCCGCGGCGCGAGCAGGATCACCTGCTGGCGGTCAGCGACGAGACCTGGGCGCGCATGCGCGCGGTGAATCTGGATGCGGGTTTCCATCTCGGGCGCGAACTCGCGAAAAGCCTGATCGCGGCAAAATCACCGGGGAGCATGCTGTATCTGACTTCGCTGCATGCGCAGACGCCGCGTAACCTGCCGCACTACAGCACCGCGAAAGCGGCGATGGCGATCCTGGTCAAGGAAATGGCGCGCATGCTGGGCCAGCATGCCATCCGCGTCAACGCGCTGGTTCCGGGCGCGATCGCCGCCGGCGGTTTCGTCGCCGATCCGGCGCTGGCGCGCCATATCCCGCTGGGGCGGCTGGGCCAGGCCGCGGATCTTGCGCCGATGGCGCTGGCGGTGCTGTCTGACCGGATCGGCGGCTATGTGAGCGGTGCCAGCATCGTCGTCGACGGCGGCCTCGCGCTCACCAACTGGTTCGATCCGCCCGAACTCGAGTAGGGCGCTGCAATTTGCCTGCAGCCTGGCGCGTGCGTTTGCGCTGCTTATTTCCCCATGCCTGCCGCCAGCCAGTCGATGAGTTTCTCGCTGGCCGCGTCGCTTGCCGCGATCAGTGCGCGCACGCCGCCTTCGGCGTTGGGCGTGGCGGCGGGTTGTTCGATCTCGAAAGCCTGCTGTGCCACGACGCTGCGCTGGCGGATCAGGCTGGCGCGCAGGCGCAGCACCGCGCGGCTGCTTTGCGGCGCGTCGAACACCTGGCTGAACTCATCCAGTTCGAGCCGCAGCGTATATCCGGCGCGCACGCCGTCCGCGGAGGTGAACACCCCTGACTTGCTTGCACGTGCGATGTTCGCGCGCAAACGCTGGCCCAGCAACGCCGCCGGAGACATCACCCAGTGGCTCAGTGCATACGCCCGGGGCTGTGCCGCGTCGCGGTACGCGAGACGGTAATAGATCCCGCTATTGTCCATCCACGCCGGTGCGGCGACCTCGGCTACGACCAGGTCCTGCTGCAGGCGCGGCGCAGCCTCCCTGCCTGTGCGCGGCAGTCCGAAGTCGTAGTTGACCAATCCCTCCTGCGTTCGCGGCCCGATGGCACAGGCCGAGAGCAGAGCAATCGAAAACGCCAGCGACAGCAGCAATGCGTTGCGCAACATCATTTTCCCTCCGAGAAACCGGGTTCGCCCGGGCCGGGGGTTCCGGGCGGCGTGCCGAATACAATGCTCTGCGGTTGTTTGGCGAGAGTATCCATCACGCGGCCGAGCGCGTGCGTCTGCCTGGAGACGCGCTCGACCAGCGCGTTCACCCGCGGCACCGTTTCCTCGTTCACGCTGCGTGCCGTGGCGCCGACCTCGCCGACGCCGGCATCCACGCTGGCGACGGCATGCGCGATCGTGTCCACGCGCGCGTCGAGCTTGAGCGCGAGGCCGTTTGCGCTGTCCATGAGCTGATCGGCGCGCCTGACGCTGCTGCGGGCATCCCCGGCCAGGCCCTTGGCTTCTGCGATCAAGTGGGGCAGGGCTTCCAGGCTGGGCTGCAACTTTTTCGCGACCGTGCCCGCCTGCTGCGTCGCTTCCTCCAGATTGGCGAGCGTGCGCCGCACGTGCGCCTGATTTTCATCGTCGAGCAGGCGTTTGACCTTGTCCGTGATTTCGGCGAAGGAGGCAAACAGGACTTCACCCTCGTCCATCAGCGAGGGTTTCATGCGGATTTGGGCCACGGCCTCGGGGCTGCTGGTCAGGGGGTAGTCGGATTTGCCGTCGTCGCCGAGCAGCACGTAGGCAAGGCCGGTGATGCCCTGGTAGCCAAGCTGGGCGTAGGTGCTGCTCGTGATCGGTGTGCCCGCGCGCACGCCGATGCGGATTTGCACGCGCCCCTTTTTGCCGGTATCGATGTTGATCGCTTCGACTTTGCCCACGTCCACGCCGCGGTAGCGCACCGGGGCCTCGGTCTTCAGGCCGGTCACCGTGCTCAGGGT
>JAAOZY010000218.1 GCA_012274205.1 Betaproteobacteria bacterium | reverse complement strand
ATCAATTCTCCTTCCTTTCTCTTTTCTCCCACCGAATATAAGCGAGAACCGCGGCGGGAAGCAAATCGCCCATGTCGCGCCCGGCGGCGAGGCCTGCGCGCACGGCCGAGGCCGAGATGTCCGTCGGCGGCATCGGAAAATACGCGACCCGGCCGGCGGCGCGTGCGGTGAGCTGCTCCGGCCGCGCCGAACGGCGCGCGATCTCCTCCGCCAGGTCGGGCTGCGGTCCGCCGTCGCTGGGCAGGTAGCCCGGGCGGCTCGCCACCGCGATGTGCGCGAGATCGAACAGCTCGCGCCAGCGCAGCCAGGTCGGCAGGCTGAGGAAGGAGTCGCTGCCCAGCAGCAGCACCAGCGGCTGCGCCTCGCCCAGCTGCGCGCGCATGCGCGTGAGCGTGTGCACGGTGTAGGTCGGCTCGTCGCGCTCCAGTTCGCTCGCGTCGATGCGATAGCGTGCTTCGCCTGCGGTGGCGAGGCGCAGCATCGCCAGGCGGTCGTGTGCGCTGGCTGCGGGCAGCGCGCGGTGCCCGGGGCTGCCCGAGGGCAGCCACAGCACTTCGGCCAGCGGCAGCGCCGCGAGCGCCGCCTCGGCCAGCGCGAGGTGGCCCCGGTGCACCGGATCGAAGGTGCCGCCGAGAATGCCGATGAGTTTGGGCGTGTTCAAGCCGCGATGTTCAGGCGGATGTTTTCAGGTCTTGCGCGCCGCGCCCACGGGCAGGTTCGCGATGCGCTGCATCTCGGCATCTTCGAACAGGTCCGGGCGCTCGAGGTAATCGAGCAGCATGGCGGTGGCGTCCAGGCCCCAGAACAGCTCCCCGGTTGTTACGCCGCTCGCCTCAGGCCGCTCGCGCAGCGCATCGAAGGTCGGCACGCCGTAGACGCCGCGCGCGAGCGCTTCGCGCCCGTTGGCGGCGAGCGCGTCTTTCACGCGCTGCCCGGCGATCATCGCGTCGGCAGCTTCGCGCGTAAGTCCCAGCCGTTCGGCCAGCGCCGGCCATTCGTCTGCAAGCGAACGGCCTTCCTTCCAGATGAATTCGAATATGGCCTTCACCGCGGCGTAGCTGCTGCCGAGCGCGATGGCGAGGCGCAGCGCCGGGATCGGGTTGAACGGATGCGCCGGCGGGTAGCGCATGGCGATGCCGCGCTGGCGCGCCATCCAATAGGTCTGGCGATAGGTCTGCGTGCGCTTCGCCGGCAGTTCCGCCGGGCCTTTGCTGCCCCAGTGGGCGAGCAGGCCGGCGAACAGCACCGGGCGCAGCTCGGCCGCGGCGACCAGCTGCGGATGCGCCGCGAACTGCAGCCAGGAATAGGGCGAAATGAAATCGAAGTACCAGACCAGCCGCGGCGCGCCGCCTGCGCTCACGTGCGGATCTGCCCGTCGCCTAACACGACGTATTTCTGCGAGGTGAGGCCTTCGAGCCCCACCGGCCCGCGCGCGTGCAGCTTGTCGGTGGAAATGCCCACTTCGGCGCCCAGGCCGTATTCGAAGCCGTCGGCGAAGCGCGTCGAGGCGTTGACCATGACCGAACTCGAATCGACTTCGCGCAGGAAGCGCTGCGCCCGTTCCTGGTCCTCGGTGACGATGGCGTCGGTGTGCGCCGAGCCGTACTTGGCGATGTGCGCCATCGCCGCGTCCATGTCCTTGACCACGCGCACCGCCAGGATCGGCGCGAGGTATTCGGTGTACCAGTCCTGCTCGGTCGCGGGCTTGATCCCGGGCACGAGCGCGCGCGCGGCCGCGTCGCCGCGCAGCTCCACGCCCTTGTCGAAATAGATGTGCGCCAGCGGCGGCAGCACCTGGCCGGCGATGCCTTCGGCGACGAGCAGCGTCTCCATGGTGTTGCAGGTGCCGTAGCGCTGCGTCTTGGCGTTGTCGGCGATGCGGATCGCCTTTTGCAGGTTGGCGCGGTCGTCGATGTACACATGGCACACGCCGTCCAGGTGCTTGATCATCGGGATGCGCGACTCGGCCATCACGCGCTCGATCAGGCCCTTGCCGCCGCGCGGCACGATGATGTCCACGTACTGGTTCATGCCGAGCAGCTCGCCCACCGCGGCGCGGTCGGTGGTCGCAATCACCTGGATCGCGCTGCGCGGCAGGCCGGCCGCATCCAGCCCCTCGTGCAGGCACGCGGCGATGGCGCGGTTGGAGCGCAGCGCTTCGCTGCCGCCGCGCAGGATCGCGGCATTGCCCGATTTGAGGCACAGTCCGCCGGCATCGGCGGTGACGTCGGGGCGCGACTCGTAAATGATGCCGATCACGCCCAGGGGCACGCGCATGCGCCCGACGCGGATGCCGCTCGGGCGCTCGCGCAATTCGGTGATGGCGCCGACCGGGTCGGGCAGGCGCGCGATCTGCTCCAGCCCCTCGGCCATTTCCTCCACGCCGGCGGCGCTGAGCGCCAGCCGGTCGAGCAGCGCCGGCTCGAGCCCGCTCGCGCGCGCCTCGGCCATGTCCCCGGCGTTGGCCTTGAGTAGGAGCGCCGCGTCGCGCCGGAGCGCCGCGGCAGCCGCCGCGAGCGCGCGGTCCTTCGCCGCGCTGTCGGCGCGCGCGAGCACGCGCGCAGCCGCGCGCGCCTGCTCGCCCAGCTCGCGCATGTAGCGCTTGATGTCCTTGATTTCGGCCACTGCATTCATGGGGAAGATTTTACCCCTCCGGGCGGTGCAAGTCTCACTCAGGGCGGCTCCCCGGCGCTGCGTTTGGCATAATGGGCGAATGAAGACATCCATCGCCGTTCTCGCATTGGCGCTCGCCGCCGCTTTCAGCGGCAACGTCCAGGCGACGCCGCTGGAAGAAATCCACGGGCTGCCGGTGTCCCGGCTCGAGTTCAGCAGCCTGAAGCTGGAAATTGCCCTCAATGGAATCAAGGATTGGCCCTACCCGATCCAGGACGCGGGCGTTTCCTTTGGCGTGGATCCGGACCGGATCGACATCGTCATCGCCCTGAATGTCGCGCGCGAGGAGCCGTTCCGCGCGGCCTGCGCCCGCACCCTGGCGCGGGTGCGCGAGCTGCTCTACGTGGATGCCGACGGCAGCGCGCGCATGGGGCGGTCCAACCTGGGTCTTTATTTCCGCGGCCCCTGGCGCGGGCCTGAGCGCGAAACCGCATTGCGCGCGCTCGACGCGATTACGCAGATTCGGGTCGATGTGCTCAAGCGCGGCAGCTGCCGCGCTGCGCTGATGAAAGCGCCGGTAGCGTTCGACGCGACATCGTCGAACTGACGCGGACCCGCGTCCGCCATCCGAAGCGCGCCGTTAGGCGTGCTCCGGCGCGCCCTGCCACAGCATGTCGTAACCCAGTTCCCTGGTCTCGGAGCACATGCCCGCGAGCACTTCGAACTTGGAGCGGAAGATCTTGTCGGCGTGCGATCTTTCGTGCTCTTCGAACGAGCGCCAGTAGGTGACGATGACGTAATGCTCGTCCGCGGGCGGGGTCGCGCCGAGCGAACCTTCGGCGGAGGCGAAGCCGGAGAACCTGAACACCTGGCCGGCGATGAAGCCGCCCTTGTCGCCGCCGTAAGTCTCCTTGACGATATTGCACATCTCGCCCACGGCCATCTCGACCTCGTCGAAGCTGACGCCGGGTTTGAGTTTGGCGGTGTTGAACAGCATCTTGGCGCCGAAGGGCAGGGTGATCGGATCGAACATGGTTTCTCCTGTGCGTGGGCTGAATCCACGGGTAGGGCTGGATTCCCTGCAGCTAATCTACACCACCCGGGGCGTGCCGGTATCAATCAGCCCAGCACCGTCACCACCACGCTGCGCGTTTGCGCTCCCGTGCGATGCTCCCACAGATAGATCCCCTGCCAGGTGCCGAGCAGCAGTTCGCCGCCGCCGACCGGCACGCTCACCGCGTTGCCGGCGAGCAGGCTGCGCGCATGCGCGGCCATGTCATCCCCGCCCTCGGTGTCGTGGCGGTAAGCCGGGTCGGCGTCGGGCGCCCAGCGCGCCGCGAGCGTCTCCAGGTCGCGGCGCACCGCCGGGTCGGCGTTCTCGGTGATCATCACCGAGCAGCTGGTGTGCTGCACGAACACCTGCGCGATGCCGGTCGCGATGCCGGAGGCGCGCGCGATGCGCGCCACTTCCGCGGTAATTTCGGTGGTGCCGCGCCCGCGCGTGCGGACCTCGAAGCTTTGCTGGTGGCTCATGCACTGAATGCTAACAGGGGAAGCCAGAGATCGTAAGCAGCGGTTCTTGGCCCGCGCTCACTCGACACAGGTGCCGAAGCCCGCCGATTACCTCAGGTCTACCCCGCGTTTCGGGTCTGCAGATGCTTTGTCCACGGCTGGCCTCAGCGGACCTCGGCTCCGGCGCAAAGCGGACGCCGGCAGTATCCGTGTGATGCAGCCAACAC
Organism: Betaproteobacteria bacterium; assembly: GCA_012274205.1. Taxonomy (GTDB): domain Bacteria; phylum Pseudomonadota; class Gammaproteobacteria; order Burkholderiales; family SG8-39; genus 2-12-FULL-64-23. The sequence goes on along the minus strand of JAAOZY010000218.1, from coordinate 9,911 downwards.
AGGCGGCCCGCGATGCCAATTGCACCGGTAGCCTGAAACACTGACAATGCGTCATTGGAACGAGCGCCAGAACCGCGGTCAGAATGAGCGATACACTCGCAAACATGGCGGCACCGCCGGATCTCTGCTATCCGGATATTCCTTTTCGCGCCATTGTGGAGCAATCGCTGGCGGGCATCTACATCCTTCAGGACGAGTGCTTTCAGTACGTCAACGCGACATTCGCGGGAATGTTGGGGTATTCCCCGGAGGAGATGACCGGGCTCAGTCTGCAGACTCTGGTTCCGCCAGATTTCCTGGATCAGGTGCTGGATCGCTACCACAGGCGCCTGCGCGGCGATCCGCCCAGCATGCGATTCGTCAGCAGAGGAATGCACAGGAACGGTAATGTCGTCATGATCGATGTCCATGGCAGCCGCATGAGCTACCGCGGCAGGCCGGCCGTCGTCGGCGTGGGTATCGACGTGACGGAGAGCCTGCAGCGCGAAAAAGAATTGCGGCAGTCACGCGAACAATTGCAGGGGCTGACCGCATATATCAATGTAGTTCGCGAGGACCAGCGCGCCAAGTTCGCCCGCGATCTGCACGACGTGATCGGGGGGATGCTGACGTCGATGAAAATGGACGTGACGCGCATCATGCGGCGGGCGCACACCCGCGAACTAAACGAAATTGCCGGCGGCCTCCTCGAACTCACACAGGAGACCATCGATACCGTGCGCAAACTCTCCGAGGAACTGCGGCCAAGCGTGCTCGATCACCTCGGCCTCGAGGCGGCGATCGACCGGGCGGTGGCGGAGTTCTCCCAACGCTATGGCATCGCGGCGCGCTGCGAGACGGGCGGCGCGGCCGTACGTCTTTCGTCGGAACGGGCGACCGCGGTATATCGGATTCTCCAGCAGGCGCTGACCAATATCGCGAGCCATTCGGCTGCGAGCCAGGTCCGGGTGTGTCTGGATTTCGGTGAAACCGATCTGCACATGGAGGTCATCGATAACGGCCGCGGCATCGATCCTCTGGTTTCACCCAGCGGCTCAATGGGCGTACTCAGCATGCGCCAGCGAGCGTCGGAATTGGGCGGTTCGCTCGAACTCGGCCCTGGCGCCGAGCGCGGGACGAGACTCAAACTGACGGTGCCGCTGGCCGGAGAAGCAGAGTAGCGCGATGATCGACATATTGGTTGTGGACGACCACACGATTTTTCGCTCCGGCTTGAAGCGCCTTCTCTCCGATGAGACCGACATGCGAGTGGCCGACGAGGCCCGCAATGGCGCGGAAATGCTGGCCAAGCTGAGGCAGCCGCAGCGCTTCGACGTCGTGCTTCTCGACGTAAACATGGAAGGTCGCAGCGGATTGGAGTCGCTTGATTCGGTTCGCGCGGACTTTCCCAAACTGCCGGTGCTGGTCCTTTCAATGTTTCCGGAGGAACAGTACGCGCTGGCTGCAATTCGCGCCGGCGCGAATGGCTATGTGTCCAAGGATATCAATGCGCCCGAGCTGGTCAAGGCAATCCGCCAGGTGGCGGCCGGCGGCCGCTACCTGACCGCAAACGGCGCGCAAAAAGTGCTGATGCATTTGGGCCAGGGCGACAATCCGATGCCGCATCAGAAGCTGACCACCCGCGAATACCAGATCATGCTGATGATGGTCGAGGGTACCTCGCTCACGGAGATCGGCGAGAAGATATTCATCAGCGTCAAAACCGTGAGTACCTATCGCTCGCGCATTCTGAGCAAACTGGGGATCAGCAACAATGCCGAATTGATCCGTTACGCCCTGCAGCACCGGATCATCGTGTAATAACGGTATCGATATGCTGCTCCCGCCTGTGATATCCCGGCCGCGGAGCGACAGCATTGTGCCGCTCCGCGGCGTGCGTCAATGCACGCTGATTGCTTTGTCGGTCAAGGTCGCGTCGAACCAAAGCTTGGCAGGCCAGACCGGCCAGGTCACGCCGAGCGCCGCGTTGTTCGGATCCCCGGACTTCGCGAACGCGCCAAGGCTGCTCATCATTGCGTTCGACAGCGCCAAACGGCCGGATTTGTTGGCGGTACTGAACTGTGCATTGGAGAACACATTCGGTCCAAAGTTGCCAAAGAGAAACCCGAGGTCAAACGCATGGGCGGCGCCGTATACGTCGTTCCAGGGCGCAGGTTCCTGCGCCCAGTTGAACTGGTAGTACCAGATATTCGTCTGATTCGCCGCCAGCGCGGTTAGCACGCTGTCACGGCTGGGAATGAAGAATATCGAGTTCAACAAATCCGTCTTTGCGTTGTAGCCTGTCCCCGCCGTGGTGACCGGGAGATAGGATGGGTCGATGAGATCGGCGCCGGTCAAAGTCGGGGCGGCATCCGGATTGAAATTGGCCATCATCGTGAAGCGGGTGGCATCGCTTACGATCAAGCCCGGCTTGCCGCCGAGCGCCGGCGACAGAGCCAAATACGCCGCAAACAGCTTGGCTTCATCACGCGTATTGCTGGCCAGGAACGGAACCTTGGTATATGCGCCCGCGGTAATATTGGCAACCGGATCCGCCGGCACTACCGTGCCCTCAGGGATTGGACCGGAGCCGGATAAACCCAACAACGCCAGCTTGGTGAGCAACTGCGTGAATATCTCGGTTGGGGTCTTCGAACGCATGTAGGTGGCGATCTGCGCGCTGGTTTGGGTCGCCGCGTAGGCCTGCGCCGTCGTGCTATCCGTCGCCAGGCCATCTGCAATCAGCAGATCCCAAAGGAGCGTATTGCCTTGCGTCGCGTACGTAGTGGCCGGAGTCAGCGTTGCGATACTGCCCGCGGGCAGCTCGCTGGCGAGCGAGATTCCGCCACTGAATGCGGCAGCCTTTTGGAACAGGCCGGCAATTTGCGTAAGCGGCGACACCATCAATGCGTAGACGTTGATTGCGCCTGCAGACTGACCCGTCACGGTGACGTTGTTCGGGTTGCCGCCGAAATTGGCGACGTTCGCCTTGACGAACTCCAGCGCTTTGACGTTATCCAGCGTGCCGAAATTGCCGGAGTCGTCGAGTACGCTTTTTCCAGTCTTCAGTTGCGCCAGATTGAGCCAGCCGAACAGGCCGACGCGGTAATTGATCGTGACGACCACGGCGTTGGCGCTCTTGGCGAGATTCGCGCCGTTATACGTCGGATCGGCGGTATATCCGGAGACATCGCTGCCACCGTAGATGAACACGATGACCGGCAGGTCGGTGGCAGTGGATGCCGGGCGCCAGATGTTCAGGTACAGGCAATCTTCGCTTCCCACAGCCTGATTCAAGGTTGTGCCGATGGTCGAGTCGTAAGTATTGTTCGATCCCGGACCGTAGATGCGGCCGTACTGAACACAGGCGTTGCCAAACTTCTGTGTGGCAAGGGTCGCGGTCCACGGCGTCGGATCGACCGGCGCCTTCCACCGCAGCGCGCCGACGGGCGGGGCGGCAAACGGTACCCCAAGCCAATAATAGGTTCCCGAACCGCTTGCATCATTGACGCCCTGGACTGCGCCGAACTGGGTGTTTCGTATCGCATTATCGGGAACCGGGACGACCGCAGTATCACCACTGCTGCCGCATCCGGCCAACAATGTCGAGATCAGAACGCAAATGGAAAACGCCAGCCCTGTGTGGAAATGTTTCATTCCTTCCTCCCATGTGGAACTATCTTGTATTTATCGTCGCGTGTATCCGGCGCTAGCGGAAGACACAGCGCGAGATATATACCCGGAAGCAGCCTGCAGTCAGTCGGAATCTTCCGGCGTCATTGTAGGAATTATCTGATTCGTGCCCGAATGTCCTTCGAGTCACGCGCACCTTCGATGTGTCACGAAAATCCCACGGCGCGCGCGTGGCCCGTGCGGCCGCGCGCCGGCGCGGTGCGGTCGCGCTCAGAAAAAGTAGCGCGCCACCGCCTGCCACATGCGCCGCTCGGCCTGCGCGCCGTAATTGCTGGTGGCCGTGCCGGTGTTGAGCTGCGTCTGCAGCGCGACATCGAAACGGGTCCAGTGGTAGCGCGCCTCCAGCCACTGCAGCCGGCTGTGATCGGCGAGATCGTTGCGCAGCATCGCGGTGAGATCCAGGTGCTGCACCAGCGCGTCCTGCCAGAACGCGTACAGAAACAGATTCTGCCGCGTCGCAGGGTCCTGCAGATTCGTGCACAGGCCGCGATACAAGCCGTAGGCCAGGGGCGAGCCGCGGCGCAGCGCATCCCAGCCGGCGCGGTCCATGCCGGCGCCGTTGTATTCGTATTCGGCGGTGAGCGAGATATTGTTCGAAGTCGTGTAGGTCAGCCCGCTGGCGAGGCGCGAGCGGAACGCGCTGTCGTCCGGGCGCAGCTGCGCCTGCGCCGCGAGCGAGGGCGCGCGCCCGCCTGACCATTCGAAATACGCCACGGTCGCATCGTTCGCCAGCGCCGTCAGGTTCATGCCGAGCTGCGGCTTTTGTCCCTCGCCGCCCGACAGCAGCCATTGCGGATTCAAATTGTCCGACAGCTTCTGGCTGAACGCCATTTGCCAGCGCGCGCGCCGGTTGGTCGCGCCCCAGTCCGGATTGAATGCAGCGCTGCTCGCCTGTTCGGCGAGCTTGGGCGAATACAGCGCGGTGAACGAGCCGCCGGACCACAGCTGCTGGCCGCGCAGCATGGCGCTGCCGAGGCGGTTTTCGCGCAGGCTCGCCGGATCGAGCGAAACCACCGAGCGCAGCGCCCCGGCGCGGAAATAATCGGTCGGGTTGTAGCCCATGGCGACGCCGCTGCGCGCGTTGATGCGGCCCAGGTCGGCGATGCGCTCCGGCTGCGCCTGCCAGCTGACATACGCCTCCTTCAGCGTGTTGACGTCCGCGTTGCCGGAGGTCCCGTCGGCGCGGTTCAGGTCGAGGCGGTCGGCGAACACCGCGCGCCAGCCCGGCGCGAGGCTGGTGTCCAGGCGCGCATCGAGCGACGCTCGCGTGCCGTGCAGGGCGAGCCCGGCGCCGCGCGGCCGCGATTCGCGCACTGCCGTTTCCGCGTAGACGCGCCAGTCGCTCGTCTGCTGCGCCGCGCCCATCGTCGTCTTGTCGGCGAGTTGCAGCGCCGCGGCGTCGTCGTCGGCCAGCGCCGGCAGCGCCGCCGCCATCAACAACAGTAGCAGGACGCGCATGCGCTACTCGGGCTTGAAGCGCGGCAGGTAGTCGCGCTGCAGCCAGGCTTCGGGCACGTCGCGCCAGGCATAGTCGGAAAAGCGCATTACCGTCACCCAGTTCGAGTCGAGCCCGTCGATGATCACCGTCTCGGTCGGGCGCTCCACGCCGAGCTGCGCCTGGTAATGCCGGTAGTAGGCGGTTTTCAGCAGCTGCCCGCTTTCGGTGTAGAAGCGCGCCTTTACCGGCCGGCTGCTGGCCGCGTCCAGCCACATCTCGATGTGGTGATAGGTCACGTCCGCCGCCACCGCCGCCAGCGCGAGCTTGTAGCAGCGCCGGTTCTGGCGGTCGCCGTCGAGCACGCTCTCCTCGGCCGCGAGCTGCGCCTTGTAGTCCTTGGACAGGTTCACCGTGACCACGTCGCCGTTGGCGGCCTGGCCGAGCAGGCGCTGCTGCGGCGACAGGCGGATGCTCGCCTTGGACGAGGGATCGAAGAACCACAGGTCGTTGCCGTTCTTGAGCATCAGCTTGTTGGTGTCGCGCGCCGGCGCGACGAAGCGGATCAGGCTGCGGAACTGCCCGCTGTTCGGATCGGCCCTGGAATAGACCGTGAGCGTGTTGCCGTCCACCTGCTTGCCCTTGCGGTATTCCACCAGCGTCGTCGTCAGCGAAAACGGCTTGCCCGGGTTGCGGATGGCGTCGCTCGCGGCGAGCAGGGTCTGCGCGTCCGGCGCGGCGGCTGCGGCGCCCGCTGCCGCTGCAAGCAGTGCGGCCGCGGCCAGTTGCCTGTAATTCATTGCATCGCTCCTTGTCATACGTGCCTCAGCGCATCGACGATGAGCATGCGCGCGGCGCGCCGTGCCGGCCACCAGGCCGAGACCACTGCGACCAGCGCCAGCCCGACCGAGGTGCCGACGATCATTTTGGTTTCGCCCCAGACGCGCACCGTCAGCGGCACCGGGTCCACCTGCCCCGGCGGCAGCCAGGTGAGGCCGGCGTGGTTCACCAGCCAGGCGACGAGCAGGGCGGAGAGCACGCCTGCCGCCGCGCCGATCAGTCCCAGCACCAGCGCCTCGCTCATGAACAGGCGGCGGATGCCCGAGCGGCGCAGGCCCATGGCGCGCAGGGTGCCGATTTCCGCGGTGCGCTCCATCACCGCCATGCTCATGGTGTTGCCGACGGTGAACAGCACGATCGCGCCGATCAGCACCGCCATGAAACTGAAGATGGTGGCGAACATGCCCACGGCCTGGCCGTAGAACGGATTCAGCACTTCGAAATCCTGCACTTCCAGCGGATCCTGCTTGAGCGTCGTCGCGAGCAGTTCCGCCAAGCGCGCTTTCGCCGCCGGAATCTGGCTGGTGTGCCTGAGCTGCAGCACCACCGCCGTCGCCTGCGGCGTTTCGCTGCCGTAGAGCAGGCGCTGCGCCTGCGCGAGGTGCATGCCGATGAACATGTCGTCCAGTTCCTTGAAGCCCTGGCGCTCGGCCTTGACCACATGCAGCGAGGCGACGTTGGGCGCGCCGTGCACGTTGGCGGCGAGCAGCTCGATGCGCGCTTCTTGCTGCGCCGGCGCCGCCGGGCGCGCTTCCTGCGCCGCGAGCGCGGCGATGTCCGCCGGCGCGGGGGCGCCGCCCACCGGCTCGGTTTTCTGGTGCTTGGCGCAGTTCGGCACCTTCAGCGGTTCGCACAGTTCGAGCACGCGCGCCACGCCGTTGCCGATGACCACGGCGTCATCGGCGGTGCCGGTCAGCGCCGTCGCCCCGATATCGAAATGCAATCCATAGTCGTTCCATGCGCGCATGCGGTTGCGGTCGGCAACGACGACTCCCGCCCCGATGATGGTGCGCGACACGCCGGCGGCGAAATTGCCGGCGATGCCGCCGAGCGAGATTTGCGGTGTCACCACGGTGATCATCGGCGCGAGCACCGGATCGTGCGCCACCACGTCGATCACGTGCTGGTAGTCGGCGATGCCGTAGGCGGCGGGATTGCCGGTCCCGTAGAGAAAGTAATCCTTGCGCTGGATCTGCAGGTGGCCGCCGCGCGTGACGTAGCCGGTCTGCAGGGCGAGCGTGATATTGCGCGCGTAGCCGCCGAATACCAGCACCGTTACCGCACCGATGATCATCGCGAGCAGCGTGGTGAGCGAGCGGCGGCGGTTGCGCAGCAGGTTGCGCAGGGCGAGCGACAGGGTTCTCATTGCGCCGCCTCCATCAGATTACCGCGCACGATGTCTTCGATATGCCCGTCGCGGATCAGCACGGCGTCGTCGGCTTCGGCCATCACTTTCGCGTCGTGCGAGGAAAACACGAAGGACACATGGTGCTCGCGCTGCATTTCGCGCATCAGCGCGATGATCGCCGCGCCGGTGTGGCTATCCAGGTTCGCGGTGGGCTCGTCGGCGAGCACCAGGTTCGGCGCGGGCGCGAGCGCGCGCGCGATGGCGACGCGCTGGCGCTGCCCGCCGGAGAGCTGCCCCGGCAGGTTGCGCGCCTTGTCGGCGATGCCGACCGCTTCGAGCAGCGCCGCGACGCGGCGCTTGCGCTCGGCCGCGGGCGTGCGCGAGAGCAGCAGCGGGTATTCCACGTTCTCCGCTACCGTGAGCACCGGCAGCAGGTTGAAGTTCTGGAAAATGAAGCCGAGGTGGCGCGCGCGGAAGTCCGACAGCGCGTCGTCCGACAGTTCCTGCACTGCCTGGCCCGCGACCTTGATTTCGCCGCTGTCGGCCTGGTCGATGCAGCCGATCAGGTTGAGCAGCGTGGTCTTGCCGCTGCCCGAGGGGCCGGAAATCACGGTGAAGCAGTTGGGGCGGATCTCCAGGTTGATGTCGACCAGCGCCGGGACGCTGACCGCGTCGAGGTGATAGGTCTTGCCGATTTTGTCCAGCGTAACGACGTTCATGCCTGCCTCTCGGTATGTGACGGTGACGGCACCATGCTAATCATCCTATATTGCACGAACCAGCGCGATGCGACGAAACGCGGGAATTCGGGGGCGAATTGCAGTTTGGGGCCGCCAGAGGCCGCGCCGGCCGGCGCGGGCTGACCGGACCGGCCTCGGCCGGTACAATCCTCCAGGCGGTGCACCCGGGCGCGCCGCCATGTCAATTCAGGGAAGCGCCATGTACCAGCTCTATTACTATCCCGGCAACGCCAACCTCGCGCCGCATATCCTGCTGGAGGAAATCGGCGTGGATTACCAGCTGGTGCTGGTCGAGCGCAGCAAGAACGAGCAAAAGAGCGCGGCCTACCTCAAGCTCAATCCGGCCGGGCGCATCCCGGTGCTGATCGACGGCGAGCTGGTGCTGTACGAATCTGCGGCGATCTGCCTGCACCTGGCTGACCGCCACGCCGCCGCGGGGCTCGCGCCCGCGCTCGGCAGCGCCGAGCGCGCGCAGTTCTACAAGTGGCTCATGTATCTGACCAACACGGTGCAGGCCGAGATGCTGTTCTACTTCTATCCCGAGCGCCTCGCCGACGATGCGGCCGCAGTGGCGCAGGTGAAGGCGCATGCCGAGCGCCGCGTCGGCGACATGCTCGAGCTGATCGAGGCGGAGCTGGCCGCGGGCGCCGGTCCCTATCTGCTCGGCGCGCACTACCGCGCGGTCGATGCCTATCTGCTGATGCTGTGCCGCTGGACCCGCAACATGGGCCATCCGGCGCGCGCGCGCCCGCATCTCGCGCGTTTTCTCGACACCGTGATGGCGCGCCCCGCGACGCAGCGCGCCTACGCCGCCGAAGGCATCGCCGCGCCGTTCTACTGAGCGGCTGGGGCAGGACTGCGCTGCGATCCCGTCGCAGCGCAAATCGGTGCTTGACCCGCTCCTGGAATTGCTCGTCCGGGTGGGAGCTTGCTCTAGTCCCAAAATGGGACTAGAATGCGGCATGCGTGTCATTGCACTGTCCACGCTGAAGGCGTTCTGCCGACAAGGCTCGATGCATGACGATGCGCGCGAGCCGGCGCTGGCGTGGTACCGGCATGCCGTGGCGGCCGATTGGTCTTCCCCCGCCGGGGTGAAAGCCGATTTCGGCAACGCCAGCATCCTCAGGGATGGCCGGGTGGTCTTCAACATCGCGGGCAACAAGTACCGGCTGGTGGTGTGGATCAACTACGCATACCGCGTGGTGTACATCCGTTTCATCGGCACTCATGCGCAGTATGACCGGATCGACGCGCAGGAAATTTGACGGAGCCAGTACGATGAATATCAAACCAGTCAGGACAAAAGCCGGCCACCGGGCCGCGCTCAAGCAGATCGATTCCTTGATGAACGCCCGAGCCAATACGCCGGAGGGCGAGCGCCTGGACGTGCTCGTCACCCTGGTCGAGGCCTACGAGCGCAAGCACTTTCCGATGGACATGCCCGATCCGGTCGAGGCCATCAAGTTTGCGATGGAGCAGCGTGGGCTCGCGGTGAAGGACCTGGAGTCCATGATCGGTCCTACCAACCGCATCTATGAAATCCTCAACCGTAAGCGCCCACTTACGCTCAAGATGATCTGGCGCCTGCACCAGGGGCTTGGCATCCCGGCAGAGTGCCTAATCAGGCCGTCGGACGAGCGCCAGGCGGCTTAGCGGCGCCGGCTCAGGACTTCGCCGCCAGCCCGCCGTCGACGCTGATGTAGACGCCGCTGGTATAGGAGGAGCGCGGCGAGGCGGCGAAGGCCACGGTCCAGGCGATCTCCTCCGGCGTCGCCGGCCGGTCGAAGGCCATGCCCTTGAACATCTCCGCGTAGCGCCCGGCGTCGCCGAGCTTCGCCAGCGCCATCTGCCGCGTCAGCGACAGCAGCCGGTCGGT
>JAAOZY010000217.1 GCA_012274205.1 Betaproteobacteria bacterium | reverse complement strand
ATGGCCGAGCGGTACTGGGTGCCGGTGTCCGGACCCTGCCGGTCGAGTTCGGTCGGATCGTGTGCGACGGAAAAGAACACCTTGAGCAGCTGGCCGTAGCTGATGCGCGCCGGATCATAGGAAATGCGCACCGACTCCGCATGCCCGGTGTTGCCCGAGCTGACTTGATCGTAGGTGGCCGTATCAGCACTGCCTCCGGCGTAACCCGATACGACCGCGCTTACCCCGCGCACATGCTTGAACACCGCATCCACGCCCCAGAAGCAGCCGCCGGCGAATAGCGCGGTCTGCGTGCCGGCGGACGCCGTCAAAGGCGTATCGGTCTTCGGGTCGGGCAAGGGTCCCGCGGCGCGCGAAGGCACGTAGAAGAAGAATAGCAGTATCGCCACGGCGATTCCGGCCAGGCCGATGATTGCATCTGAGGATATGCGTGGCATAAGAGGGGCTCCTTTATCCTTACCGGGCGTTGGCCGGAGCCGGCGCGGACGAACGCCGGTCCAACGCGTATGATAACCAAGTAAGGCACGAGTCTGAATGCCTTTTGCATCCCGCCGTATTTGCAGCCACGCCACGGTTTGCCCAACTTGAGCACCGAACCGCTCTACCTCGCCATAGACCAGGGCACGCACGCCAGCCGTGCGGTGGTGCTCGATCGCAGCGGCGCCGTACTCGCCAGCGGCGCGTGCTCAATCGGCCTGGCACGGCCGCAGCCAGACTGGGCCGAGCAGGATGGCGACGAGGTGGTCGCGTCGATCTTCGCCGCGGCCGGAGATGCGCTCTCCTCCCTGGGTGCGCGCCGCCGCGATATCGCCGCGGCCGGCCTCGCCAGCCAGCGCTCCAGCTGCATCTGCTGGGATCGCGACAGCGGCAAGCCGCTTTCGCCCTTGTTCAGCTGGCAGGATAGGCGCGCGCACAAGTGGCTGCGCCAGTTCGAGCCGCGGGGCGAGGAAGTGCACCGCAAGACCGGGCTGTTCCTGTCGGCCCACTACGGCGCGAGCAAGCTGCGTTGGGCGCTCGATCATCTTCCCGGCGTGCGCGCGGCGCTTGCCGCGGGGACGCTGTGCTGGGGGCCGCAGGCGAGCTTTCTCACGTTTCGCCTGCTCGATGAGTGCCCCTTGCGCGCCGATCCGCAATGCGCCGCGCGCACCCAGTTATGGAACCTGCACACGCGCGACTGGGATCCGGAGCTGCTCGCGCTGTTTGGCCTGCCGCAGGGCTTTCTGCCGCAGAGCACGCCCACCTGCCACCGCTATGGCACGCTGCGCGTCGGCGATAGCGCGATTCCGCTGACCGCAGTAAACGGCGACCAGTCCGCGGCGGTGTTCGCTTTCGGCTGGCCCGACGATGAATCGGCATATGTCAATATCGGCACCAGCGCATTCGTGCAGCGCGCGCTCACGCGCGATCCCGGTTACGTACCACGCCAGCTCACCGGCATCATCCTCGACGACGGCGAAACCACGGTCTACACCGTCGAAGGCAACGTCAATGGCGCAGGCACCGCGCTGGAGTGGCTGCGCCGCGATCTCGGCATCGAAGGCCTCGACGCGCTGCTGCCGCAGTGGCTGGCGGCAGCGGGCGAACCGCCGCTGTTCCTCAATGGCATCGCCGGCCTCGGAGGGCCGTTCTGGCAAGCCGAATTTGCATCGCGCTTCGTCGGCGCAGGAGAAACCTGGCAAAAAGCCGTGGCCGTGGTCGAGAGCATCGCGTTTCTGCTGCAGGCGAACATCGACGAGATGTCGAAATATGTGCCTCCGGCAGCGCGCATCCGCGTCAGCGGCGGGGTGTCGCAGATCGACGGCCTCTGCCGCCGGCTCGCCGCGCTGAGCGGGCTGCCGGTGCACCGGCGCGAGGACCCCGAAGCGACCGCGCGCGGCATCGGCTATCTCGCCGCGGGGCGGCCGTCGTCGTGGGCCCCGGCCGGTGCCGAGCAGGCGTTTCTCCCTGATGAAGACGTCCAGATGCGCGCGCGCTACCGGCGCTGGCGCGCGCTGATGGCGCAGGCCACCGGTTTCTGAGCCGCGCGCCAAGGCGCTGCGTCACGAAACCGCGCCGCATTCAGGCGAGCTTCATGATCAGCATGCCGAACACGTTCGCCGCCGAGTCGGCGCGGTCGGACATGTTCGATTTGTGCCGGCAAACCTCGCGCCGAACGAGGAGCAGCGCGATGGCCGACATGCTTGCCCTCGAAGCAGGCAGGGCGACGCGCTAGCCGAACAGGCCGCCGACGCGCGTCCCGGCAATGCGGTTGACCACGTAGAGGCTCACTGCGCAGACCGCGATCAGAATCACGCCCAGCGCGGCCGCCTGGCTGTGCGAGCCGGCGATGTAGAAGGTGAAGATGCCGAACGGAATCATCTCCCAGCCGCCCAGCGTGAGAAAGATCGTGGCCGAAGCCTCCTGGATCGACATGATGAAGGAAAACAGCGCGCCGACCAGGATGCCCTTCCATACCAGCGGCACGGTGATGTCGCGGAAGGTGCGCAGCCGGGACGCACCGACATTGGCAGCGGCTTCCTCCATCGACGGGTGAACCAGGAGCAAAGACGAATAGCTGCCGCGCACCGTATAAGGCAGTCGCCGCACCGCGAGAACCAGCGGCAGGATCACCCACATACCGGTCAGCGGAGCATCGACGAACGGCAGCGGAACGTTGAACGCGCGGATATAGGCAATGCCGATGGCGGTTCCCGGTATCGCCAGGATCAGCGTGGTGAGCGCATCCATGGTGTTGCGCCCGGGTGCGTGGGTGCGGGTCATGATCCACGCCATCGGCACTCCGATGAGCAGGCACAGTACCAGGGCGAGCCCGGCGTACACGAAGGAGTTGATGATGAACTTCGGTGTTTCGATGCTCACCGCGCGGAAAAATTCCATCGTGTAGTGCACCGGAAACGGCGTCAGCGCCCAGCCGCGGCCCACCGCTGCGAACAGGACCCCGACCTGCGGGATCACGCATATGAACAGGAGCAGCATCAGCAGGCCCACCGCGAGCCAGCGCTTGACCGGCCCCAGGCGGCGGCGTTCGACCCTGGAATAGGCGAGCGAGCTGTAGTCCTTGATCGCCACGTATTCGCGCGCCGCGATCACGAACAGGATCGCGAGCACGACCAGCAGCGCCGAGATCACGATTCCCATGCGAAAGATGCGCCGGTCGACGAATTGCATGATGTTGAGATAGGCCTGCGCTGCGAGCAGGTCCTGCACGCCGACGACCAGCGGCGTGATGAAATCGGCGAACGTCCAGATGAACACCAGCAGCGCGCCCGAGATATAGCCCGGCGTGGTGAGCGGCAGGGTGATGCTCCAGAGCCGCTGCCAGCCCGTGGCGCCGACGCCCTGCGCCGCCTCTTCGAGCGAGGGATCCACCTTGGCAAGCGCATCCAGGATGCTCAGCGTCATCAGCGGAAACAGATGCACCGTTTCCACCAGCAGCACGCCGTGCAT
>JAAOZY010000216.1 GCA_012274205.1 Betaproteobacteria bacterium | reverse complement strand
CCTTTTGGGCTACCGCGTGTTCGGTGACGCCGCGGGCAAAATGAATTTGAGCCTGCGCGACGTTCATGGCGGCCTGCTGCTGGTGCCGCAGTTCACGCTGGCCGCCGATACCCACAAGGGCATGCGCCCGAGCTTTACCCCGGCCGCGCCGCCGGCCGAGGGCGAGCGCCTGTTCGAATACTTGGCCGCCGGAGCGCGCGCGGCGCACGCTGCAGTCGAAACCGGACGCTTCGGCGCGCACATGCAGGTGAGCCTGACCAACGACGGCCCGGTGACCATCTGGCTGCGCGTGGCGCCCGGCCAGACACTATGAGGGGGACGAAATCATGGACGCAGGCCGCATCGAACGCGACAGCTTCGGCGAGATAGAAGTGCCGGCCGAACGCCTGTGGGGCGCGCAGACGCAGCGCTCGCTCGCGCATTTCCGCATTTCCGGCGAGCGCATGCCGCGCGAATTCCTGCTGGCGCTGGCACTGGTCAAACGCGCCTGCGCGACAGTGAACGCGGAACTGGGCGCGCTCACTGCGGCGAAGGCCGAGGCGATTGTCGCCGCGGCGGACGAAGTGCTTGCGGGCCGCTGGGACGAAGAATTCCCCCTGGTGGTGTGGCAGACGGGTTCGGGCACGCAGACCAATATGAACATGAACGAGGTGCTGGCGAACCGCGCCTCCGAGCTGATGGGAGGTGCGCGCGGCGAGGCGCGCCTGATCCATCCCAACGACGACGTCAATCACGGGCAGTCCTCGAACGACGTGTTTCCCACCGCCATGAGCGTGGCTGCGGTGCAGGCGATCAGCGCGGCGCTGGTGCCCGCGCTGCGCCGGTTGCGCGAAACCCTGGCGGCAAAATCGGCCGCCTTCGCGGACATCGTCAAGATCGGGCGCACCCACCTGCAGGATGCGACACCGTTGACGCTGGGGCAGGAATTCTCGGGCTATGTGGCGCAGCTCGACCACTGCACTGCGCACCTGCAGGCAGCACTGCCGCATCTGTGCGAGCTCGCGCTCGGGGGCACCGCGGTCGGCACCGGCCTGAACGCGCCTCCGGAATTCGGCCGCCGCGTGGCGCAGGAGCTCGCGCGGCGCAGCGGGCTGCCGTTCGTCACGGCCGGCAACAAGTTCGAGGCGCTGGCCGCACACGACGCGCTGGTGCATGCGCACGGCGCACTCAAGGCCATCGCCGCCGCGCTCAACAAGATCGCCAACGACGTGCGCTGGCTCGCCTCGGGCCCGCGCTGCGGCATCGGCGAGATCTCGATACCGGAGAACGAGCCGGGCAGCTCGATCATGCCGGGCAAGGTCAATCCGACGCAGGCCGAGGCGCTCACCATGCTGTGCGCGCAGGTCATGGGCAATGATGTCGCGATCAACATCGGCGGCGCCTCGGGCAATTTCGAACTGAATGTGTTCAAGCCGCTCATCATCCACAATTTCCTGCAAAGCGTGCGCCTGCTGGCCGACGGCGCCGCCGGCTTCGATGCGCATTGCGCGGCCGGCATCGAGCCCATGCGCGGGCGCATCGCCGAGTTGCTGGAGCATTCGCTGATGCTGGTGACCGCGCTGAATCCGCATATCGGCTACGACAAGGCGGCCGAAATCGCGAACAAGGCGCAGCGCGAGGGCACCAGCCTGCGGCAGGCGGCGCTGGCGCTGGGCCATGTCACGGCGGAGCAGTTCGACGCATGGGTGCGGCCGCAGGACATGACCGGGGGGAAATAGGCCGGCAACTTGCTACAATAACTACCTATGATCCATACGCCGCCAAACACCAAACCGGAGCCGGGCCCGGAATATCTGCAAAGCACGCGCTTCCTCGATTGCGACAACGCCGCCGTGCGCCGCTACGCCGAGCGGTCGGCTGGCGCAGAAACGAGCGACATCGGACGCGCGGTCAAGTTGTTCTATGCCGTGCGCGACGGCATCCGCTACGATCCGTTTTCAATGCGCCTGGACCCGGCCATATACGTCGCCAGCCATGTGCTCACGGCCAAATCGGCGTATTGCATTCCCAAGGCCATATTGCTCGCCGCCGCGGCGCGCGCGCTGGGCATACCCTGCGCCGTCGGACTGTCCGATGTGGTCAATCACCTGACCACGGAAAAGCTCAAGACGCTGATGGGCGGCACCACCTATTTCATGCATCACGGCTATGCGGTGATGTATCTCGAGGGCAAGTGGGTGAAGGCGGCACCGGCGTTCAACATCGAGCTGTGCAGGCGTTTCGGCGTGCTGCCGACCGAGTTCGACGGCCGCACCGACGCGATTTTCCAGCCCTACGACGCGCAGCAGCGCCGCCACATGGAATATGTGAAGGATCACGGCGTGTGGTCGGATTTTCCCTACGAAAAGGTGGACGCGGACTTTCGCGCGTTCTACCCGATGAGCGCGTTCGCGGAGTCCGACCCGGGCGAGAAATTCGAAGACGGCGTGCGCGTCACCTGAGCGCGCGCGGCCGCTTGCGGCAAACCATGCAACCGCCCCTGCAGCCGTTTCCCCCGGAGTCAGAGCAGCAAGACCTCACCCTGAACGTCGCCCAGGTGATGCTGCAGGGCTTCAACAAGCACTACCGCATCTTCCGCGACGCCTGCAAGGCGGCCAAGCGGCACTTCGAAACGGGCAACTGGTCGGCGGTGCAGCAGGCGGCGCGCGAGCGCATCGATTTCTACGACAAGCGCGTGATCGAGGCGGTCGAACATATCGAGCGCGGTGTTCCGGCCGAGTCGCGCGGCGATGCCGCCTGGCAGCGCATCAAGCTGCACTACATCGGCCTGCTCACCTATCACAAGCAGCCGGAGTGCGCCGAGACCTTCTTCAATTCGGTCAGCTGCCGGATCCTGCACCGGACCTATTTCAACAACAACTTCATTTTCGTGCGGCCGGCGGTATCGACCGAGCATATCGAAGCCGACCCGCCTTCGTACCGCTCCTATTACCCGCAGAAATACGGGCTGCGCCCGACGCTCGCGCGCATGCTGCAGGACATCGGCCTGGAGCGGCCGTTCGGCGACATCGGGCGCGACATGCGCAGCGTGCTGCGCATGTGGCGCCGGACGCTGCTGCGGCCGCTGCGCCTGGAGGCCAACCACCAGATTCAGATTCTGTCCTCGCTGTTCTACCGCAACAAGGGCGCGTATATCGTCGGCAAGCTGGTCAACGGCAATTTGGAATTTCCGTTTGTCATTCCGGTGCTGCACGACGACGACGGCAAGCTGTTTCTGGACGCGGTGCTGCTCGAGCGGCGGCAGCTCGACATCTTCTTCAGCACCAACCGCGCCTACTTCCTGGTGGACATGGAGGTGCCCTCGGCTTATGTGCAGTTCCTGCGCGGGCTGCTGCCGTACAAGCCGCAGTGGGAAATCTATACGCTGCTCGGGCTGCAAAAGCACGGCAAAAACCTCTTCTACCGCGATTTCCTGCACCACCTGCGCCATTCCAGCGACGATTTCGTCGTCGCCCCGGGCATCCGCGGACTGGTGATGGCGGTGTTTACGCTGCCTTCGTATCCCTACGTATTCAAGGTGATCAAGGACCTGATCGCGCCGCCGAAGGAGGTGAACCGGCAGCAGGTCAAGGAAAAATACTGGCTGGTGAAGCACCACGATCGCGTCGGACGCATGGCCGACACGCTGGAGTATTCGGACGTTGCGTTTCCGCGCAAGCGCTTCACGCCGGAACTGCTGGAAGAGCTGCGCACGCTCGCGCCCTCCTTGATCGAGGAGGAGGGCGACACCATCGTGATCAAGCACATGTACATCGAACGGCGCATGGTGCCGCTCAACATCTACCTCGACAGGGCGGACGAGGAACAGCGCGATCGTTCGATCGAGGACTACGGCCTGGCGATCAAGCAGCTGGCCGCGGCCAACATCTTTGCCGGCGACCTGCTGTTCAAGAACTTCGGCGTGACCCGCTATGGGCGGGTGGTGTTCTACGACTACGACGAAATCGACTATCTGACCAACATCAAATTCCGCCGCATGCCCCAGGCGCAGACCGACGAGCAGGAGATGGCAGCCGAGCCCTGGTATGCGGTCGGCCCGACCGATGTATTTCCAGAGGAGTTCGCCACCTTCCTGCTCACGGACGAGCGCGTGCGCAGCTGTTTTATGCAGCATCATGCGAACCTGCTCGACGGCGCGTTCTGGCAGGCGATGCAGCAGCGCATCGCCGCGGGCCAGATGCAGGACGTGTTCCCTTATTCCGAGGCGCTGCGCTTCTCCAACTTGTTCGCGCGGCGCTGAACGCGCGGCCGGGATCCGGTTCGAGGTCCGGCGGAAGGTCTTGAGGGAGACCTGCCCCCGGGCCGATCAGTCTTCGATATGGCACGGATCGGGGCGAAGGCGCCCCTCCTACTCCTCTTCGCGTGCCGCCTTGAATTGCGACATCAGCTGCTGCTGCATCTGCGCCGGTACCTGGGCGTAGTGGCTGAATTCGACCGAGTACGAGCCCTGACCCCCGGTGATCGAGCGCAGGCGGTTCTGGAAATCGGCGAGTTCGGCCAGCGGCACCTGGCCGCTGGTGCTGATGATGTCGGCCGAGCGCTGCTGCGTGCCGGTGATCTGGCCGCGCTTCGAGGCGATTTCGGAGGTCATGTCGCCGACATACGCCTCGGGCGCATCGATATCGATGTTGACGATCGGCTCGAGCATGATCGGTGCCGCCTTGGCGAAGGCATCAATCACCGCCTTGCGCCCGGCGGAAACGAAGGCGATCTCCTTCGAGTCCACCGCGTGGCTTTTGCCGTCGTACACGGTGACGCGCAGGTCCTCGACCGGATAGCCGGCGATCACGCCTGAATCGAGCGCCATGCGCACGCCTTTTTCCACCGCCGGGATGAACACCGTCGGGATGACGCCGCCCTTCACCTGATCGACGAACTCGTAGCCCGCGCCGCGCGGCAGCGGCTCGATGCGCAAATACACCTCGCCGAACTGCCCGGCGCCGCCGGTCTGCTTCTTGTGGCGGCAATGCCCCTCGGCCTTGCGGCTGATGGTTTCGCGATAGGCGATGCGTGGCGGCCTGGTGTCCAATTCGAGCTTATATTGCTGGGTGAGCTTCTCCAGCTTGGTGCGCAAGTGCAGCTCGCCCAGCGCGCGGATCACCGTTTCGTTGGTAGCCGGATGGCGCTCCATGCGAAAGCACGGGTCCTCGAGCTCCAGCTTGTGCAGCACCTCGAACAGCCGCTGCTCGTCGCCTTTCTTCCTGGTTTCGACCGCAAGGCCGTGCATGGGCGCCGGGAATTCCAGCGGCCGCAGGTGGATGTGGTCCTCATCGTGCGAATCGTGCAGCACTGCGTCGAATTCGATTTCCTCGACCTTGGATACCGCGCCGATGTCGCCGGGACGCAGCGCGTCGGTTTCCACATATTCTTTTCCCTGCAGCAGGTAAAGGTGCGCGACCTTGAATGGCCGGGTGCTGTTGCCGACGAACAGCTGCGAGTCGCGTTTCACCGTCCCCTGGTGCACGCGGAAGATGCCGAGCTTGCCCACATAAGGGTCCATGATCAACTTGAACACATGGGCGAGCACGTGTTTGCCCGGATCGGGTTCGGCATGGAACTCCGCCGCGTCCGCGCCTTCACCCCTGAGGAAGGGCGGCGGATTGCCCTCGGTCGGATTGGGCGCGAGCAGGGCAAGGATATCGAGCAGCTCGGGTACGCCTGCGCCGTTGCGGGCCGAGACGAAGCATACGGGAATCAGGTGGCCTTCACGCAACGCCTTCTCGAACGGCGCATGCAGTTGTTCGGGGTTGACTTCGCCCTGCTCGAGATAAATCGCCATCAGCGCTTCGTCGACCTCGACCACCTGGTCGACCAACGCTGCATGCGCCGCCTTGACCGAGGAGAAGTCGGAATCACCGTCCGGATTGAAGAAGCAGTCGACGATCTCCTTGCCCCCGTGCGCCGGAAGGTTGATCGGCAGGCATTCCTTGCCGAAGGTTTGCTGGATGCTGGAGAGCAGCTCCGGCAGATTGACATTCTCCGCATCGATCTTGTTGATTACGATCATGCGGCACAAGCGGCGCGCCTGCGCCCACTTCATCATGCGCCGCGTATTGAGCTCGATCCCGGTCTGCGCGTTGATCACGACCAGGGCGGTCTCGACCGCGGCAAGCGCGCCGATTGCCTGGCCGGCGAAATCCGGATAGCCCGGCGTATCGATCAGGTGGACGTGGGTGTCGCGCCAGGCAAAATTCACCAGCGCCGAATTGAGCGAATGGCCGTAGGTCCGTTCCAGCGGATCGTAGTCGCAGACGGTGTTGCCGCGCTCGACGCTGCCGGGCGTCTTGATCGCGCCGGCGCGCGCCAGCAGCGCTTCCGTCAGCGTGGTCTTGCCGGTTGCGCCATGGCCCACCAGGGCGGCGGTGCGGATGGCTTCTGTGCTGTAGTTCGGCATGATGCTTTCCCCTTTTTCCATGATGAATTTTAGCATCGCAGCGCGCGCCCGTACCCGGCGCCGGCTGCGCGCGCCCGGCTATTCGGGGTCGTCCAGCGCGTGCTCCAGATGTCCGATGTCGCCCCACCCGGTCAGCTGCCAGGCACCCTGGCGGCGGCAAAAGCGGTTGATGCCGGTATTCTGGAGATGGAAGTCGCGCGGCGCATCCAGCGGCATCGCCTTGGCGTGGCGGTAGAGCATGGCGAGCACGCCGCCGTGGCTGACCGCCGCCAGGGTCAGCCCCGTGTGGCGCTCGGCCAGTTCGGTGATGCAGGCGATGCTGCGCTGGTACAGCTGGCGCATGCTCTCGCCTTCCGGAATAGCGTAATCGGGGTCGCGCGACTTGAAGCGCGCGTATTCCTCCGGGTAGCGCTGCTCGACTTCCTGCGGGGTCAGCCCCTGGAAAATTCCCATGCGCCGCTCGCGCAGGCGCGGCTCGACCACGATCTCGTGCCCGGTGCGCATGGCAACGGCCCCCGCGGTCTGCAGCGCCCGCCCCAGATCGCTCGACAGCAGCAGGTCGAAGGGCTCGCGGCTCATGCGTTCGGCCAGGGCCTGCGCCTGCGCCAGGCCTTCGCGGTTGAGCGTGCTGTTGAGGTGCCCCTGGAAGCGGCCTTCGCTGTTCCATTCGGTTTCGCCGTGCCGTATGGCGATGAGCCAGGTGTCCGGTGGCGTGCTCATGGCGCCTCAGTCCCCGACGCGGAACGCGGGGTTTGGTCCACTCACGCTTTCGAAGGCCGGTCCGTCGCGGGAAATCATTTCGCAGCCGATGGCTACCGTTTCGCCGTGCCCAGTACGATCACCGCCCCGACCACGACCAGTGCGCCGACAATCTGGCGCGGCGCCACGCTCTGGCCGAGGATGGGCCAGGCGAGGAACAGCACCGCGATCGGCTCGAAGTTCAGCGCCGCCGAGTTGTTGAGCGCGTCCAGGCGCGGCAGCAGCACGAATAGCGCGGTGAAGGCGGTGCCGTAGAACAGCGTCAGCAGACCGAGACCGAGCCAGGCGCCCGGATTGGCGGGCAGCGCGAGACTGCCCGCGACGGAACCGGCCGCGAGCATGAGCACGGCCACCGTGCTCATGGTGAGAAAGGTGCGCAGCCTGCCGTCCACATCCTTGAGCCAGCGCGAGGTGAAATACAGCGCAGTGGCGAAGGACACCGCCGCCGCGAGCGCGAAGCTCACGCCGGCGCCGATCTCCGACCAGCGGCCGGCAATGTCGCCGTGCGCGCCGAGCACGTCGAGCGCAAGCGCCAGCCCGCACAGCGCGATGGGCATCGCGATCAGCGCGCGCCGCGCCGGCCGCTCGCCGTCTACGGCCCAGGTGATGAGCGAGAACATCATGGGAAAGGTGTTGAACGCCAGCAGGGCCAGCGCCACCGGAATGCGCGCCACCGCGGAGTAGATGCAGAAGCTTTGGAACGCGATGAGCACGCCGACGGCAATGGCGCGCCAGCGCGTAGCGGCCGGGAGCGCCAGCGGCGCGCGGCTGAACAGCAGCAGCATGCCCACGAACAGCGCCGCACCGATCGAGCGCGCGGCCACCGCCGTGGTGATGTTGACGCCATGGTCGATGGCGTAGCGGGCGGCAATGTGATTGCTGCCGAATGTGGTCGCGATGAGCAGCAGCGTCGCGATGGCCAGCGGCCGCGGAAACAGTTTGCCCTGCAACGCTAGCGTGCTCCTGCGCCGGATGATGCGAAGACGAGACCAGGGGCAGGCAAGCTCAGGCCACCGCAACCGGGATCTTGAATTCCCTGATCCGCTTTTCCCACTCCGCCGGACCGGTCTGGTGCACCGAGGCGCCGCTGGAGTCCACTGCCACTGTGACCGGCATGTCCTTGACCTCGAACTCGTAGATCGCTTCCATGCCGAGGTCGCCGAAGGCGAGCACGCGCGATTTCTTGATCGCCTTGGCCACCAGGTAGGCGGCGCCGCCGACGGCCATGAGGTAAGCGGCCTTGTGCTTCTTGATCGCCTCGATCGCCACCGGGCCGCGCTCGGATTTGCCTATCATGCCGATCAGGCCGGTCTGGGCCAGCATCATTTCAGTGAACTTGTCCATGCGCGTGGAGGTAGTGGGGCCGGCGGGGCCGACGACCTCGTCCCTCACCGGATCGACCGGGCCGACGTAATAAATGACGCGATTGGTGAAATCCACCGGCAGCTTCTCGCCCTTGGCGAGCATCTCCTGGATGCGCGCATGCGCGGCGTCGCGCCCGGTGAGCATCTTGCCCGATACCAGCAGGATATCGCCGCGCTTCCAGCCGGCGACTTCCGCCGGCGTGAGCGCATCGAGGTTGACGCGTTTGGCCGTGGAGGCGGGGGCCCAGGTGACTTTGGGCCAGTCCTCGAGCGCAGGCACTTCCAGCGACACCGGGCCGGTGCCGTCGAGCACGAAATGCGCGTGGCGCGTCGCGGCGCAGTTGGGGATCATCGCGATCGGCTTGTTCGCGGCATGCGTCGGATAGTCGGCGATCTTCACGTCGAGTACCGTGGACAGTCCGCCCAGTCCCTGCGCGCCGATGCCGAGGGCATTGATCCTGGTGTAGAGCTCGATGCGCAGCTCCTCGATCTTGTTCTTCGGCCCGCGCGCAAGCAGTTCGTGCATGTCGAGTGGCTCCATCAACACTTCCTTGGCCATCATCATGGCTTTCTCCGCGGTGCCGCCGACGCCGATTCCGATCAATCCGGGCGGGCACCAGCCGGCGCCCATGGTGGGCACGGTCTTCAACACCCATTCCACCACCGAGTCCGACGGGTTGAGCATGGCGAACTTGGATTTGGCTTCGGAGCCGCCGCCCTTGGCCGCGACCGTCACCTCGAGTTTGTTGCCCGGGACCACTTCCATGTGCACCACTGCCGGCGTGTTGTCCTTGGTGTTCTTGCGCGTGAACAGCGGATCGGCCAGCACCGAACTGCGCAGCGGATTGTCCGGATTGGTGTAGGCGCGGCGCACACCTTCGTTCACCGCGTCGTTGATCGAGCCCTTGAAGCCGTCCCAGCGCACATCCATGCCGATCTTGAGATAGACGTTGACGATGCCGGTGTCCTGGCAGATTGGGCGATGGCCTTCGGCGCACATGCGCGAGTTGGTCAGGATCTGCGCGATCGCGTCCTTGGCCGCCGGCGCCTGTTCGCGCTCGTAGGCACGCGCCAGGTGCGCCAGGTAATCCTTCGGATGGTAGTAGCTGATGAACTGCAGCGCGTCGGCGATGCTCTGGATCAGGTCTTCCTGCTTGATGGCGGTCATGATGGTCTCGATGAATTTAAGTGGCGAAAAGGATCGGGGATCGTTTTGCAATAGGTGCCGATAGTGCCGGTGTATCCGGCGCGGTCCGCTTGGCCGAAGGCCGCGTGACGCCAGATGGACCGGCAGACTTCGGGAAATCTTACCACCTTTGGCGCGCCGCAATCGGCGTGCGGCGGCGGCCGCTTGCGCTAGATCAAACCGCCTTCGCGCAGCGCCGAGATTTCGGATGCGTCGTAGCCCAGCCAGGCAAGCACGCTGTCGGTGTGCGCGCCCAGCGCCGGGATGTCGCCCATCGCCGGCGCGTAGGCGTCCGACAGCGGCGGCGTGCGCAGTGCCGGAAGCGGCCCGGCGGGAGAGCCGATTTCGGCCCAGCGATCGCGCGCCTGCAGCTGCGGGTGCCGGCGCAGGCCTTCGACCGTGTTGACCGAGGCATTGGCGATGCTGGCCGCGTCAAGCTGCGCAATCAGTTGGGCGGCATTCATCTGGGCGAGCCGTTGCTGCAGGATCGGCGCGAGCTGCTGCCGGTTGGCGCTGCGCGCGGCGTTGGAATCGAAGCGCGGATCGCGCGCAAGCTCCGGCGTCTCGAGCACCTTTTCGCAGAACAGCGCCCATTCGCGCTCGTTCTGGATCGCGATCATCACGGTGCCGCCGTCGCCTGCCTGGAACGGCCCGTAGGGATAGATGGTCGCATGCATGGCGCCGGTGCGCGCGGGCTGCGGGGCGCCGTCGAAGGCGTAGTAAAGCGGATAGCCCATCCATTCGGCCAGGCAATCGAGCAGCGACACTTCGATGCTGCTGCCCCGGCCGGTGCGCGCGCGCAGCAGCAGCGCATTGAGGATGCCGCTGTAGGCATACATGCCGCCCGCGATATCCGCGATGGATACGCCGGTCTTTGCCATGTCCGCGCCGCTGCCGGTAATCGACAGCAGGCCGGCCTCGGCCTGGATCAGCAGATCGTAGGCTTTCTTGTCGCGGTAGGGGCCGCCTTCGCCGTAGCCGGAAATGCCGCAAACGACGGTGCGCGGGTTGATGCGGCGAATGGCGTCCGCGCCCAGTCCCAGGCGGCCTGCGGCGCCCGGCGCCAGGTTCTGCACGAATACGTCGGCGCGTTCAAGCAGCCGCTCGAGCACCGGCAAGGCTTGCGCGTGCTTCAGGTCGAGGGTGACGCTTTCCTTGCCGCGGTTGGTCCAGACAAAATGCGAAGCGAGGCCGCGCGTGCGCTGATCGTAGGCGCGCGCAAAATCACCGCTCCCGGGGCGCTCGATCTTGATTACGCGCGCGCCGTTGTCGGCAAGATGCCGCGTTGCGAGCGGAGCGGCGACCGCGTGCTCCAAGGTGACGACGACTATGCCGTCCAGGGGTCGTATCATTATTGGTCCGGGCAGGGAAGATTAGCGGGGCATGATCTGAAACGACAGCGCCGCGCCAGCGGCGGCCCAAGTTACCATCACTGCGCGCGCCGCGTCAACGCGACCGGCGGCGGGCGTGCGATCTCCGCGCGGCCCTCCGCGGCCCGAGTACCCGGCTTTACAAAATAGCGGATTAGTGTTTTGATTTGATCGTTGCGGCCCCGGCGTAAGGGTGATGTAAGTCTGGTTTTTGATAATCACAAACGTCGTTTGCGTCAACGCGATTCGCCGCGATCCGATCCTGGTTTATCAAGCACAAGCACATTGAGGAGACCGTTGTCATGTCTGCGCAGATTGAATCGGTATTGAACGAAACCCGGGTATTTCCGCCGTCCGCGGAGTTCGTCAAGCAGGCCAATGTGCCCGGCATGGCCGCATACCAGGCCTTGTGCAATGAAGCTGAGCGCGACTTCGAGGGCTTCTGGGGGCGCCTGGCCAGGGAAAACCTGGACTGGCACAAGCCATTCACCAAGGTGCTGGATGAATCCAATGCGCCGTTCTTCAAGTGGTATCACGACGGCGAGCTGAACGCATCCTACAACTGCCTCGACCGGCACCTGAAGACGCAGCCGGACAAGATCGCGATCATCTTCGAGGCGGACGACGGCAAGGTCACGCGCATCAGCTACAAGCAGCTGTACCACAAGGTATGCCAGCTCGCCAACGCGCTCAAGGCGCACGGCGTGAAGAAGGGCGACCGCGTGCTCATCTACATGCCGATGTCGATCGAGGTGGTGGCGGCGATGCAGGCCTGCGCGCGCATCGGCGCGACCCACTCGGTGGTGTTCGGCGGCTTTTCCGCGAAGAGTCTGCAGGAGCGCATTGTCGACGCGGGCGCAACCGAGGTCATCACCGCCGACGGACAGTTCCGCGGCGGCAAGGAAATTCCGCTCAAGCCGGCGGTGGACGAAGCGCTGGCGATGGGTGGCTGCGAGAAGGTGAAGAACGTCATCGTCTACAAGCGCACCGGCACCACGGTCAACATGCAAGCGCCGCGCGACAAGTGGCTGCACGACGTGATCAAAGGCCAGGCGGAGGAGTGCGAGCCGACCTGGGTCAACGCGGAGCATCCGCTGTTCATCCTTTACACCTCGGGTTCGACCGGCAAGCCCAAGGGCGTGCAGCATTCCACCGGCGGCTATCTGCTGCAGACTGTCATGACGATGAAATGGGTGTTCGACTACAAGCCGACCGACGTGTTCTGGTGCACCGCCGACGTCGGCTGGGTGACCGGGCACAGCTACATTACATATGGCCCGCTCGCGGTGGGCGCGACCGAAATCATGTTCGAAGGCATTCCGACCTATCCCGACGCCGGCCGCTTCTGGAAAATCATCCAGGACCACAAGGTGAACGTGTTCTACACTGCGCCGACCGCGATCCGGTCGCTCATCAAGGCGGGGGGCGACCTGCCAAAGAAATACGACCTCAAGTCGCTGCGCATCCTCGGCACCGTGGGCGAGCCGATCAATCCCGAGGCGTGGATGTGGTATCACACCGTGGTGGGCGATTCGCGCTGCCCGATCGTCGACACCTGGTGGCAGACCGAGACCGGCGGCCACATGATCTCGCCCCTGCCGGGCGTCACGCCGACCAAGCCCGGTTCCTGCACCTTCCCGCTGCCCGGGATCATGGCAGCCATCGTCGACGAGACCGGGCAGGACGTGGAACGGGGCAAGGGCGGCATCCTGGTGATCAAGCGCCCCTGGCCGGGGATGATACGCACCATCTGGGGCGATCCCGAGCGCTACAAGAAGAGCTATTACCCCGAGGATTTCCACGGCAAGTATTACCTCGCGGGCGACGGCGCCAGCCGCGATATGGAAGGTTACTTCCGCATCATGGGCCGCATCGACGACGTGCTCAACGTCTCCGGCCATCGCCTGGGCACCATGGAAATCGAGTCGGCGCTGGTGGCGAACACCACGCTGGTGGCCGAGGCGGCGGTCGTGGGCCGCCCCGACGACATGACCGGCGAAGCCGTGTGCGCCTTCATCGTGCTCAAGGGCGCGCGCCCGAGCGGCGCGGATGCGAAGCGCATCGCACAGGAACTGCGCGACTGGGTGGGCAAGGAAATCGGCGCCATCGCCAAGCCCAAGGACATCCGCTTCGGCGATAACCTGCCCAAGACGCGCTCCGGCAAAATCATGCGGCGCCTGCTGCGCTCCATCGCCAAGGGCGAAGAGATCACGCAGGACGTATCCACCCTGGAAAATCCGGCCATACTGGAGCAGCTGAAGCAGCCTGTCGCTTAGTGGGGAAAAGCGCCTTTTGCCTTGCCTCGCAAAGGCTTGTCGCGTAAGCTGCGCAGCTTCTTGAATGCCGGATAGTCAGGAGAGGTGGCCGAGCGGTTGAAGGCGCACGCCTGGAAAGCGTGTATACGGGTTAAACCGTATCGCGGGTTCGAATCCCGCTCTCTCCGCCAATAAAAAACGGGCTCCTGGCCCGTTTTTTATTGGCGGGTGTGTGGGTACTCCGAGAACCCGCCGGTTCGACCAGCAACGTCCGGGGAACGCTGCGCAGGACTGTGGCATGACCACATGAGGCATACTGTGCGCATGAGCAACGCCGAGCTCAAGCGCCGCCTGCACCGCAGCTGCCTTGCGATTCTCGCGGCAAGCCTGTGCGCTGCGCTGCTGATCTACCTGTACGCCGACGCTGTCGTGGACGACTCGCTCGGCTATGTGATCGTCAACGGCGCCGTCTATCCCTCATCTACGCGGGATTCCAAGATCTACCGGCGTGAAGTGCAGCGCTTCGGCGGCAAGGCTGCGCTGGCAATCGACGACTTCAGCCGCTGGTTCGCGCGGCTCTGGCGGGGCAGGGCGCTTGCCGGAACGGTCGCCTCGCTCGGCGTCCTGCTGTCCCTGGGAATCTATCTGTTCGCCGCATGCCTCGTGCCGGATTCGTCGGTCGCCTCGGACGAGAACAACAGCGATACGCCCGGATAAGCCCGGCGGCGGGGCAAAAATGCGATTCAGTCGAAGGCCCCCAGCTGATATCTGGGGTCGGGGCCGTTCTGCAGCTTGCGCACGATGCCGGTTTGGTCGAAATACACCGCCATCAGCGAATCCCAGACGCCGTTATCCTTGAACGGATAGGACCACTCTTCCAGCCTTGAGGCGGCGTAGTAGCGCGTCTCGCTCGGCGCGCCTATCGTGCGCAGGACGGTGTTCTTGTCCGCTGCGCCAACCGTGATTTTGGCGAAGCTCCTCATTGTCAGAACTTGCTCATAGGTGACGAGTTTGCCGTCGGGGCCGATGCGCGCCATTTCTGTCGCCTGTCCCATGGGCCCGTGCATGTATTCGAGCAAGCGGCTGGCGCCATCGGCGTAGATGTGGGTCGGCTGGCCCAGGCGCGCGATCACTTCAGCTTCGCTCTGGCCGGGAACGACAGGCGCCGTTCCCAAAGTTGCGCACGCGCCCAGACCCGCGAGTAGCGCCAGTGCGACCGAAATCCGATACATGCGCCGCATGATCTTTGCCCTTTTGTTGACGAAGAAAATCCCACTGTATCCAAGGCGAAGGTCAAGAAAAAAGCCCGAGACGTAGATGCCGTCACCGGGCCCAAGCGTTCGCCAGCGGATGTCGTCTTGTTGGGCAGGAGAACCCCAAACATCCAAGGGCATCATGGCACGTTTCCGCGGTATGCCACTTGCGCCAGATCAAGCCCTGTTCGGTACCACCTTGGCGGAAAAATGCGCGACGAATGTATTAGTAATATAACGTATTATCAATGTGATATAGAATAAATATAAAGTGATACATTATTTATTTTCAAGTTCTTTGACCGGCATCAATCGGCGTCGGGCCGTGGAATTTATTATGGTTTGCAGGCGCCCCATCCGGCCGCGGCGCCCGGAATGTAATTCAGGCCATCGATCCGTAGCTCCCATGCAGGTCGACCGCGCCATCAGCTGCGATCCTCCCGGCTATCCGGCGCACCTGGTGCGCGAGCGCGCATTGCGCGACAGAACGCCCGTGACCATCCGGCCGATTCGCCCGGAGGACTCCGGCATGGAGCAGGAATTCGTGCGCCATCTGTCCGACGATTCCCGCTATTTTCGCTTCATGGGCGCGCTGCGCGAGCTGCCGGCGAAGAAGCTGCGGTCCTTCACTGAAATCGATTACCGGCGGCACATGGCCTTCATCGCGACCATTGTCAGCGAGGGAAAGGAACTGGAGATCGGCGCAGCACGCTATGTCGCCACAGATGAACCCGGTCACTGCGAATTCTCCATCGTGATCGACGATGCGCGGCAGGGCAGCGGCGTGGGCGGAATGTTGATGTACTCGCTGCAAAACGCCGCGCGCGAGCAGGGCTTCAAGACGATGGAAGGCATCGTGCTTGCGAGCAATCACCGCATGCTCAAGTTTGCCCGGCAGCTCGGCTTCCGCCGCTACCACGATCCGGGTGAACCCGACATCGTGCGCCTGGAATTGCGCCTGTGAGCGGACTGTTGATTTCGATCAAGACGGGACCAGGCCACCGGCATACCCTGAATTCATAAACAGCGTCGCGACCGTCGGACAATGCGACCAGCGCATCGGTCACGCCGCACGGAGCTTAGCCAGATGCTGGATACAGCGAAGCAGGGCACAGCAACAGCGACCGTCGAAAGCATACGCGGATATCCTGCGGGGCATGCGGTGGCGCCGAACGTCAGCGACTATGCCGCATTCCGCGCCGCCTTTTCCTGGGAATTTGCGCGACGCGACCTCGACGGCCTGCCCGCGGGCGGGCTCAACATCGCACACGAAGCGGTCGATCGCCACGCCGCCGGCGCGCGCGCAAACAAGGTGGCGTTGCGCTGGCTGGGCAGGAACAGCGCAGTGCAGGACTATTCCTATGCCAGGCTGAGGCGGCTATCGAACCGCTTCGCCAATGTGCTCAAAGGCCTCGGCGTCGGTGCGGGCGAGCGCGTCTTCATTCTTACCGGACGCGTTCCGGAACTGTACATCGCGGCTTTGGGCGCGTTGAAGAACCGCAGCGTGGTCTGCACCCTTTTTTCCGCCTTCGGCCCGGAACCGATCCGCGCGCGCATGGCGCACGGCGATGCGCGCATCCTGATCAGCACGCCGATCCTGTACCGGAGAAAGATCGTTCCAATCCTGGGCATGTTGCCGGGATTGCGCCATGTCTTGCTGGTGGCCGGGCCGGATGATGAAGCCGGCCCACCGGGCACGCTGGATTTCGCCAAGCTGCTGGCCGCGGCGGATGAGAATTTCAGCATCGAGGCCACCGATCCGGAAGCACCGGCACTGCTGCATTTCACCAGCGGCACCACCGGCACGCCAAAGGGCGCCGTGCATGTGCATCAGGCCGTGCTCACCCACCATGCAACAGGCAAACTGGTGCTCGACCTGCACCCGGAGGACGTATTCTGGTGCACCGCGGACCCGGGCTGGGTGACCGGCACGTCATACGGCATCATCGCGCCGCTGTCGAATGGGGTTACCAGCATCGTCGACGAAGCGGATTTCGACGCCGAACGCTGGTACCGGATACTCGAAGAGCACAAGGTGAGCGTCTGGTACACCGCGCCTACCGCGATCCGCATGATGATGAAGGCGGGGCTGGCGCCGCTTGCAGGGCGCAAACTGCCGGCGCTGCGCTACCTCGCCAGCGTGGGTGAGCCGCTCAATCCCGAAGCGGTGCGCTGGGGCGTCACCGCCTTCGGCCTGCCGTTCCACGACAACTGGTGGCAGACCGAGACTGGCGGCATCATGATCGCCAACTTTGCCGCGCTGGACGTGCGGCCCGGTTCGATGGGCATGCTCGTGCCTGGAATCGAGGCGGCCATCGTGCGCGTCCGCAGCAACGACGGCGCCGAGGCCAAGGTCACGGTGATAGAGGAGCCCGGCGTCGAGGGCGAACTTGCCCTGCGCGCCGGCTGGCCGTCGATGTTCCGCGACTATCTGAACGAACCCGAGCGCTACCGCGAGTGCTTCGCCGGCGGCTGGTACCTCAGCGGCGATCTGGCGCGCCGCGACGCCGACGGCTATTTCTGGTTTATCGGGCGCAAGGACGATGTGATCAAGACTTCCGGCCATCTGATCGGTCCGTTCGAAGTCGAGAGCGTGCTCATGGAGCATCCGGCGGTGGCCGAAGCCGGCGTCATCGGCAAGCCCGACCCGGTCGCGCTCGAAGTGGTGAAGGCGTTTGTGGCGCTGCGCACCGGTTACACCCCCAGCGAAGCGCTCAGGAAGGACATCCTCGCGCACGCAAGGAAGCGCCTTGGCGCAGTGGCGGCACCCAAGGAAATCGATTTTCAACAGTGTTTGCCCAAGACGCGCAGCGGCAAGATCATGCGCCGAATACTCCGGGCGCAAGAAATGCATCTACCCGAGGGCGACATCTCCACCCTGGAGAGCGCGTGAACACGGAACGGAGCTCATATGAATGAGGACATTCGCGCGCGCGTGCTCAGGACACTTTCCGGGATACTGCCCGAGCTCAATCCGCAGGATCTCAAACCGGCTTTGAATCTGCGCGATCAGTTCGACCTCGACTCCATCGACTTTCTCAATTTCCTGTTGGCGCTGCAGCAGGAATTCGCGGTGGACGTCCCCGAATCCGACGCAGGAAAACTCGGCAGCATCGATGCCTGCGTCGAATACCTGGCACAGGCACTGCAGCAGGGCGCCCAAGCCTGACGCGCGAGCGCAGCAAAGCGCGAAAAGAGACAGATTGAATCTCCCATCCCTCATCCAGACCCAGGTCCTCATCATCGGCGGCGGCGTAACCGGCACGGCGCTGGCGCGCGACCTGGCTTTGCGCGGCGTCGACTGCATCGTCGTGGAAAAAGGCGACATCAATGCCGGCGCGTCCGGGCGCAATCACGGGCTGCTCCACAGCGGCGCGCGCTACGTCGCGGGCGACCGCGCCGCCGCAATGGAGTGCCGCGCCGAGGGCGCCATCCTCAAGCGCACGGCAGCGCAGGCAATTCAGGATACGGGCGGCTACTTCGTCGCGGTGCAAGGGGACGACGAACGCTATGTCGCCGATTTTCCCGCCTGGTGCGGGCAGGCGGGCATCAGCGTGCGGCCGGTGGAGGTCGCGGCGGCGCGCGCGCTGGAACCGGCGCTGTCTCCGCGCGCGATCGCGGTGTTCGAGGTGCCCGACGCATCCATCGACCCGTTCCGGCTCTCCCTGGAAAGCATGGCGCAGGCGCAGAGCCTGGGGGCGCGCCTGATGCGGCGCACGCGCGTCCTTGGATTCGAGCGCGAGGGCCGGCACATCCGCGCCGTGCGCGTCCGGTCACAGTCCGAAGCGCAGGATCTGTGCATCGAGGCGACGCAGATCGTCAACGCCGCCGGCGCCTGGGCGCGCGAGGTGGCGCTGCTTGCCGGCGCGCCGATCGAGATGACGTATTCCAAGGGAACGCTGCTGGTCACGCATGGGCGCCTGGCCAGCCGCGTGATAAACCGCCTGCGCCCGCCCAGCAACGCCGACATCATGATGCCGGGGGGCACGGTCTCGATCGTCGGCACCACTTCGACGCGCATGGACACGCTGGAGAACATTCACCCCACGACGGCCGAGGCCGACCTGATCGTCGAGGATGCCATGCGCATGCTGCCGGCGCTCGCGAGCGCACGCTTCATTCGGGCTTACGCCGGCGTGCGGCCGCTGGTGGGTGCTGCCGGTGTCGCGGACGCGCGCGCGGTGTCGCGCGGCTACGCGCTGTTCGAGCACCAGGATCAAGGTCTGGAGAATTTTGCCACCATCACCGGCGGCAAGCTCACCACCTGCCGCCTGATGGCCGAACGCGCCGCAGATCTGGTGTGCAGGCGCCTCGGCGTGACCCGCCCCTGCCTCACGGCGACGTCGCCCCTGCCGCTGGCACCGGAGTGCGCCTGGACCGAGCCGGGCTACGCGCCGCGCGCGTGGATGCGTTCGCACGGGTTGAACGACCCGCTGCTGTGCGAGTGCGAACTGGTGTCGGCCAGCGCCGTCGACACGATCTACGCCGCGCTGCGTGCGAACGGCGACACGCCCACGCTGACGGACATCGGCCTGCGCAGCCGCGTCGGCAAAGGCGCGTGCCAGGGGGCGTTCTGCGCCGTGCGCACCGCAGCCCATCTGTATCAGCGGGGCGACTTCCGCTCGCGGCGCGGCGTCGCAGAAATTCTCGATTTCCTGCGCGAGCGCTGGCGCGGCCAACATGCCGTGCTGTGGGGCGAACAACTCGCCCAGGCGGAATTGATGGAGGCGCTGCATTGCGGTTTGTTCGGAGAGGAGCTGCGCGGCGAGGCACTGCATGCAGATGAACTGCACGACGCCGGAGCGCCGGGATGATGGACGCGCGCAGGGATCCCTATGACGTCGCCGTCATTGGCGCCGGAATGGCGGGCATGGCGGCTGCCCTGTTCGCCGCGGAACAAGGGCTGTCGTGCATCCAGATCGGAAACGGCGGCAGCCTCCTGTTCGCGAGCGGGCTGCTGGACCTGCTGGGCGTGCACCCCGTGGCCGAGGGCCGCCGTTGGCAATCGCCCTATGATGCTCTGGCGGCACTCGCACAGGACGAACCCGGCCATCCGCTGGCGCGCATCGATGTCGCTTCCATTCGTGCCGCGTTCGAGTGCTTCGTCACCGCCTTGGGCGGCGCAGGGCTGTCCTACGCGCCGC
This sequence comes from Betaproteobacteria bacterium, assembly GCA_012274205.1. Taxonomy (GTDB): domain Bacteria; phylum Pseudomonadota; class Gammaproteobacteria; order Burkholderiales; family SG8-39; genus 2-12-FULL-64-23. The sequence goes on along the minus strand of JAAOZY010000216.1, from coordinate 6,448 downwards.
TGGGCGAGCGCAACCGGCAGCTGCTCACATCGATCGGGACGATCAAGACCAGCTTCGGCGTGCCGGGCTCGATGGTCGCTGGCGCCGATGCATTGGCGGCGCGGCCTCCGTGTCTGCTGGTGGATTTTCGCGGACTGCGCGAGTTCAGCGCCGCGCAGATTGCCGCGACGCTGGCCGGGCACTGGCCGGGGCTGCGACACCAGCGCATCGAGTTCCCGGGATACGAGGCTGCGACTGAACTCTACGCCGCACACCTTGCGCGCGCGCTCGAAACAGGGGAAACGCGTGGGCGGACGATTGCGCTGGTGAAACCCCTGCTGGGTGACGCCCAGGCGTTGGGCGTCCCGGCGCTCCTCGGACTCGCGCGCGCAAGCGCGGTGCACGCGGAGTTCGAGGCGGAGCTCGGCGTGCCGGTGTTCGAGATCCCCACCATGCCGACCTCGGTGCCCGGGCTGCGGCTGCTCGCGGCGCTGGAATCAGCCCTGGGCGGGCGCGGCGTCCACAGGCGCCAGCAGGCCACGGTGCACGCGCTGGCATTCGACGCAGACGCAGGCACGGCGGTGCTCGAATTAGGCGGTGTTCCGGGGCGCGAGCAGGTGAGCGCACGCGCGGTCGTGCTGGCCACGGGACGATTTACCGGCCGCGGGCTCAGGGCCGATCGGGATGCGGTCCGCGAAAGCATCCTCGGTATCCCGGTGCAGCAGCCGGATTCGCGCGCGGCATGGCACCAGCGCGACTTCCTCGATCCCGCCGGCCACGCGCTCAATCGCGCCGGGCTCAGGGTGGACGAGGCTTGGCGCCCGCTGGACGCGGGGGGAAAACCAGTGTGGCCGCGCCTGTTCGCGGTCGGTTCCATACTGGCGCAGCAGGACTGGATGCGCGCCAAGTGCGGCTCGGGCCTGGCCATCGGCACGGCCTGGGCGGCGATAGCCCAGGCGGGCGCCGCGCTGCGCGCTAGCGCGGCAGGGTAGGCAGGACATGCCGGCCGCATTGTTTCAGACCGCCCTCTACGCATCCCTCGTGCTGTGCGCGCTGGGCTTGATTTGGCGCGTTTCGGCATGGTTGCACGTGCGCGTCGGCCCCGATGTGCGTGCGCTGACGTTTTCCCGGCGCCTGTCTGCTGCGTACCGCGGCAGCGTCTCGGTGCTGTTCAGCCTGCGCATATTTCGCTTGCTCGGCGTATTTTTCCTGGACGTGCTGCTCCTGCGCCGTTTGTTCGCAAGCGAGAAGCTGCGCTGGTTCGGACACCTGCTGGTGGTGCTTGGCTTTACGCTGCTCGTGCTCATGCACGCGCTCGCGCCGCTGCTGAGCGCGAAGCTGTTTCAGGACTACCAACCCACGCTCGATCCCTATCTGTTCCTGCGCGATCTCTTCGGTTTGATGGTCGTGCTCGGTGTGGCGATGATCCTGCTCGGGCGGCGGCGACGGCGCACCGGTTTTGCGCCGGTGCGCGACCCGGCCGGCGCGAGTTTCGTCGCGCTGCTCGCGCTGGTGCTCGTCACGGGATTTTTGCTCGAAGCGGACAAGATCGCATCGGCGCGGGTGTTCTACCGCATGGCAGAGCAATATGCCGGCTTGATCGACACGCAGGAACTGAAGCCGCTGCGCGCGTACTGGGCGAGCGAGTTCGGCGTGGTATTCGACGACCTCAGGCGGCCGCAGGATCCGGAACTGGTGGCCCAGGGCCGCGCACTGCACGGCAACGCCTGTGCCGCCTGCCATAGCAAGCCGGCGTCCGCCTTTGTCGCCTATCCGCTCGCGCGCGCGCTTGCGCCCGCGATGGGTGTGCTGGAGCGGGCGCGGGCGGATGTCTGGCTGCTCTATCTGCACGTGTTCGCCTGCTTCATCGGCTTGGCCAGCCTGCCGTTTACGCGCTTCGTCCACGTGCTGGCGAATCCGCTGAGCCTGCTGGTCAACGGTGCCGGACCGGCCAGGGAATTCTCCCTCGCAGCTCGCGCCTCGCGCCGGGCCCTCGCCCTGGACGCCTGCGTTCGCTGCGGCATTTGCGATGTGCGCTGCTCGGTGGCGCCGCTGGCGCGCTACCTCGGCAACCCGCTGCTGCTGCCCTCGCACAAACTCGTCGCGACCGGCGCTCTCGCGGACGGCCGGCTGCTGCGCAGCGGCCGCGAAGACGAGGCGCTGCGCAGCGCAGACGGCGCCTTTCTCTGCACCGACTGCGGCCGCTGCACCAGCCGCTGCCCGGTCGGCCTGGACCTGGAGGATCTGTGGGAGGCTGGTCGCGGCGACCTGGCTGCCGCAGGGCTGCCGCGGCCGGCGCAATGGGTGCAGGCGCGCCCCGCGTTTGCATGGGCCGAGTCATTGGAGCAGCTCGCCGGGCAGGCGTTCTCCGCGCCGCCGCTCGCGGCTTACGCGCCGCTTGCAGCCGACCGCGGCAGTTTCTCCCGCTGCGTGCAATGCCAGACCTGCACCAATGTGTGTCCGGTGGTGGCGCACAGCAATGGAGCCGCCAATGGCGTCGACCTCACGCCGCAAAAGGTGATGAATCTGCTGCGGCTGGGCCTGTACGACCTGACGCTGGGTTCGCGCATGGTGTGGGATTGCGCCAGCTGCTATCAGTGCCAGCAGAGCTGTCCCGAAGGCATACGCGTGGCCGACATCATGTGCGAGCTGCGCGCGCTGTCGGTACAACGGCTGGGCTCGGTCCGCGGCCACAGGGAGCCCTCATGAAATACGCGCTGTTCCTCGGCTGCAAGATTCCGTCCAGGCTGCCAGCCTACGCAATGTCGACGCGCGCGGTGCTCGGACACCTCGGCGTCACGCTGGTCGACCTGGAGTTCGACTGCTGCGGCTATCCGGCGCGCAATTTCAGCCGCGACGCCTTCGTCGTGACCGCTGCGCGCAACCTGGCACTGGCCGAGGCTGCCGGCCTCGACCTGCTGGCACCTTGCGCATGTTGCTATGGCACACTGCGGCAGGCGATACGCTTCCTCGGTGAGGACGCGGAACTGCGCGCGCGCGTGACGCAGGCGCTTGCCGCTGAGGGCCTGGCCTGGTCGGGAAAGGCCAGAGTCGAGCATCTGCTGCCGCTGCTCGCGCGAGAATTCGGCGCAGACGTGCTTGCCGCCGCGGTGCGCAGCCCCCAAACCGGCCTGCGCGTTGCCGCCCAGTACGGCTGCCATGTGCTGCGCCCGGGCGAGGTGGCGCAAATCGACAATCCCGCCGCGCCGACGCTGTTCGAAACGCTGATCGGCGCGACCGGTGCGACCCCGGTGGACTGGCCGCGCCGGCTCGATTGCTGCGGTGATCCGCTGCACGAGGCAAATGCGTCCCTGTCCGAGGTCATGGCGCGGGTGAAAATCGCAGACGCGGTGGAGTCCGGCGCCCAGATGCTCTGCACCGCCTGCCCCCACTGTCACCTGCGCTTCGACGCGGCGCAGGCAGAAAGCCCCGATCCTTCCATTCGCACCTTGCTCTATACGCAGCTGCTCGGCCTGGCGCTGGGCCTGCCCGAGGTAGCGCTCGGGCTGTAGGCGCGCCGTCGCAAGTCCATTCCGGATTGACAAAAGTCAATAGGCAGGTCAATCACGCGACTACGCTGTGATTGTCTTATCCACAATCAGGAGGCCACCATGGCTCGCCGTCTGAATGCGCTTGCGCTCGCATTCGCCTCGATGTCCCTCGCCGCGGGTGTCGTAGTTGCCCAGCCGATCGAGGATGAACTGACTTTGATTACTCCGGTCGCGAAGACGCTGACCGATCCGACGCTTGCCGATTTCGCCAAGTATGCGAAAGAAACCTGGAATATCACACTCAAGGCCAGCGCTCTGGCCGCGGGCACTCCGGTAGCCTATGGGCGCATACTCGAATGGAAAGGCCGGCCCGAGGTCGATATCTTCTGGGGCGGCGAGAGCGCGTTGTTCGACAAACTGGCTGCGCAGAATCTGCTGGCGCGCCTCGATCTGCCCAAAGCCGTCCTGGACGCGATCCCTGCGACCATCGGCAAGCCGAGGCCGATCTATCTCAAGGATCCCAAAGGCTATTGGACCGGCACGGTGCTCGAGCCCTACGGCCTGGTCTATCACCCGAAGGTGCTCGCGCGGCTCGGCGTGCCCGAACCGAAGGACTGGGACGATCTGCTCAACCCGAAGCTGAAAGGCCATGTCGCACAGTGCGCGCCAAGCCGTTCCAGCAGCAGCCATGCCACCTACGAGGTGATTCTGCAGCGCGACGGCGACGACAAGGGATGGGAGTGGCTGAAGCGCCTGGGCGCGAATACCGGCATTTTCACCGCGCGCAGCCGCGACGTGCCTTCGGTAGTCGCGCGGGGTGAGTTTGCCGCCGGCTTTGCCGTGCCGAGCTACATGGCGTTCGAGGACCGGCTGGCCGGTTTCGAGCTCAAGTTCGTCGCGCCGAAAACCGCATGGATCACCCCCGAACCGATCGCCGTGCTGGCCGGGGCCAAGCATCCGAAGGCGGCGCTTGCATTCATCACCTACCTGCTGTCCGAGCGCGGGCAGAGGGTGGCGATGGAGCGGGGCGTGTTCCCGATCACGCCGAAATTCCGCGTGCAGGGTGCGCCTGGCTCGCGCGCGGAAATGGCGGTCGAGTTTACCGGCGGCATCCGCTCCTACTTCGACATCGACGTCACCAACATCTACGACGACGACAAGGCGCAGGGTCGCTATGAGCAGGTGAACGAGCGCTTCCGCAAGGATATCGAATCCAATTGGGAAACGCTCAAGAAATAGCGGCGCATCGGGAATAGGGGCGGAAGGCACGGGCACGCTGGTGCGTTCCGTCCCGGCAAAATAATCCAAGAAGAACGCGAGGGAGTCGTGCGCATCACCGTAAAAGGCCTCACCAAGCGCTTCGGCCCGCTGGAGGTGGTCAGCAACGTCAGTTTCTCTATCGAGGAAGGGGAGATGTTCACTCTCCTCGGGCCGTCGGGCTGCGGCAAGACAACGCTGCTGCGGCTGATTGCCGGCTTCTACGCGCCAGACGCAGGCGAGGTCCAGTTCGACGGCCGCAAGGTCAACGACCTGCCGCCGCACGAACGCGGCATCGGCATGGTATTCCAGAACTACGCGCTCTGGCCGCATATGACGGTGTACGAAAACGCAGCGTATGGGCTGAAACTGCGCAAGGTGGCGCCGGACGAAATTAGGGAGCGCATCCGTGCCGTCCTCGAAAATGTCAAGCTGAGCGGGATGGAGGATCGCTATCCGGGCCAGCTTTCCGGCGGGCAGCAGCAGCGCGTGGCGCTGGCGCGCGCGCTGGTGCTGAACCCGACAATGCTGCTGCTCGACGAGCCGTTATCCAATCTTGATGCCAAGATCCGCATCCAGGTGCGCGCCGAAATCCGCAAATTGCAGAAGGCATTGGGCATCACTACCGTCTATGTCACACACGATCAGGAAGAGGCGCTCACGCTGTCGGATCGCATCGCTGTATTGAACAAAGGCAAGGTGCTGCAGGTCGGTCCGCCCAAAGCGCTTTACGAGCGTCCGCAGAATCGTTTCGTCGCCGATTTCATCGGCATCAACAACCTCGTGGAGGGAACCGTCGAAGCGGCGGATGCATCGCAACCGTGGATGCGACTGAAAACCGGGCTCGGCCAAATCTCGGCGGTGAGGGATGAGCGCTTTCGCCCGGGCGACCGCTGCGTGGTGTCCATCCGTCCCGAGAACGCGTCCCTCGACGACGTGCCCGCACCCGGCTGCAACCTGGTGCGGGGACAAATCGTGTTCGCAGCGTACCTGGGCAATGCCTTGCGCTACGACGTCGATGTGGGCCAGGGTGTGCTGTTCAAGGTCGACATCCGCGACCCGTGGCACCATGAGCAGCGGCCCATGGGCACGCCGGTCACGGTCAGTTTCCCCCCCAGCAGCACCGTGGCGATGCCGGCGGAAGAATGAAGCTGCCGCGCGGATCCCTGGCGACCCTGGGATTCGTCCTGATCTGGGCGTTCCTGATCCTGTTTATCGTGTATCCGCTGATGCGGATCTTCTACGATGCCGTCACCAACGAGGCCGGGGAATTCACGCTCGTTTACTTCCGCGACTTCTTCACCGACTCGTTCTATCTGCGCTCGTTCTGGAGGTCGATGGTGCTCGGTGTGGCGGCGGTGTTCACCACCTCGGTAATCGGGATCGCGGTCGCACTTCTTATCGTGCGTTACGAATTTCCCTTCCGCATGACCTTTTCCTATCTCACCATGCTGCCGATGATCCTGCCGCCGCTGGTGGGCGTGCTCGGCTTCGTCTTCATCCTCGGCCGCGCGGGCACGGTGAACATCCTGCTGATGGACTGGTTCGGCCTGGAGGCGCCGGTCAATTTCATGTACGGGATGCACGGCGTGCTGCTGGTGGAAACGGTGCATCTGTTTCCGCTGATGACGCTGAGCATCCTGGATGCGCTTGCCAAGGTGGATCCCTCGCTCGAAGAGGCGGCGCAGGGCGTCGGCGCCACGGGCTGGCAGCGGCTCTGG
>JAAOZY010000215.1 GCA_012274205.1 Betaproteobacteria bacterium | reverse complement strand
TCCGCGCGCATCTCGGCCACCACGCCGTCGATCAGGCGGCGCGCGATCGAAATCCGGTTCGGCAGCTTGGGCAGGGCATCGATGTCGAACCACTGCGCGTCCTCGATTTCGTCCGGGGCGGGGGTGATCTCGCCGCCGGCGTAATCGGCGACGAAGGCTATCATCAGCGAATGTGGAAACGGCCAGGGCTGGCTGGCGAAATAGCGCGCGTTGGCGATGCGTACCCCGGTTTCCTCCAGCACCTCGCGCGCGAGGCACTGCTCCAGCGACTCGCCTGGCTCGACGAAGCCGGCGAGCGCGCTGTACATGCCGGGCGGAAAGCGCGGCGAGCGCGCGAGCAGGATCTCGCGCTCGCGCCGGATCAGGCACATGACCGCAGGTGCGATGCGCGGATAGACGATGAGGGAGCAGGCGGGGCATTCGCGCGCGCGTTCGCCCGGGCGATGCTGCGTCGGCGTGCCGCAGCGCCCGCAGAATTGATGGGTGCGGTCCCAGTCGATGAATTGCAGCGCGCGGCCCGAGAGCGCAAACAGGCTGTCGTCCAGTCGGCCGAAGAGCGAGCGCAGTCCCTGCCAGGCCATGCCCGGCGGCGCCTGCGTGTCGGCGTGGAACTCGTAGGCGTAACAGGCGCGCCCGCCGAGGGTGCCCAGGTACAGGCGCCGCAACGGCGCCGCCGCGAGGGCGCCAAGCTGGACCTGCGCGGGCAGTCGAGCCCCGGGCGCGTCGCCGCTCACGAGCAGCAGCGTCTGCTGGAACACGAAACAGAGGCTGTGCGCGTCCGGCTCGCCTGTGTCGATCGCCGCGCCGACATAGTCCGCGGGCGCGGTGAAGGGCATCATGACGGCGGGTCTTATGCTTTTCTCAGGCGCCGGACCAGACTGGAGGTGTCCCAGCGCCCGCCGCCCATTTTCTGGATTTCGCCGTAATAGCCGTTGACGATTTCGGCCACCGGCAGCGGCGCGCCGTTCTTCTTCGATTCTTCCAGCGCGATGCGCAGATCCTTGCGCATCCAGTCCACGGCAAAGCCGAAATCGAATTTGTCGTCGACCATGGTCTTGCCGCGATTGTCCATCTGCCAGGACTGGGCCGCGCCCTTGCCGATCACGTCGAGCACCTGCTTCGCGTCCAGCCCCGCCTTGAGGGCGAAATTGATGCCCTCGGACAGGCCCTCGACCAGGCCGGCGATGCAGATCTGGTTGACCATCTTGGTCAGCTGCCCCGAGCCCGAGGGACCGAGCAGGCTTACCGCCTTGGCGAAGTGGGCGATCACCGGCCTGGCCGTTTCGAATGGCGCCGCCTCGCCGCCGCACATCACCGTGAGCGTGCCATTTTCCGCGCCCGCCTGGCCGCCCGAAACCGGGGCGTCGATGAAATGGATGCCTTTCTTCGCCGCGGCGGCGAACAGTTCGCGCGCGATATTGGCCGATGCGGTGGTGTGGTCTACAAAAATGCTGCCCGCGGCCATGCTCTCGAAGGCGCCGTCCGCGCCCATCGTCACGGCGCGCAGGTCGGGATCGTCGCCGACGCAGGAAAACACGATGGCTGCGCCCTGGGCCGCGGCCTTGGGCGTGGCCGCCGCCTTGCCGCCGTGCTTGGCCACCCAGGCATCTGCCTTGGCGCGCGTGCGGTTGTACACCGTCACCGCGTGTCCGTTCTTGGCCAGATAGCCCGCCATCGGGTAGCCCATGACGCCAAGGCCGAGGAATGCAACTTTAGCCATGCTGGTTCTCCTGTCGATTCGGTTCAGCGCTCCATTATAAATGCAGGAGCGCGGCGAATCATTTTTCCGGAATGAATTTGCCTGCTGTTGACAGCAGGAAGTCGCGGAACGCGGCGGCCACCGGCGACAGGCGCTTGGCCGCCAGATAGACCACATGCCAGTCGCGCACGATCGGCAGGCCCACCACGTCGAGCACCGCCAGACGCCGCGTCTTCAGTTCCAGCTCGATGGTGTGCAGCGACAGCAGGCTGATGCCCATGCCGGCCTGCACCGCCTGCTTGATGGTTTCGTTGCTCGCCATCTCCATGCTCACATTGAGCGGCAGGCGATGCTCGGCGAACAGGCGCTCGAGCAGGCCGCGCGTGCCCGAGCCGGGCTCGCGGATCAAAAAGGTTTCCTCGGCCAGGCGCGCGAGCGGGATGCGGCGCTTTTTCGCGAGCGCATGGCCGGGCGCGGCGATGATGACGTGGGGATGGCGCGCGAACGGTTGGGCCACTGCGTCCATGCCCTGCGGCGTGCGCCCCATGATGGCGAGGTCCACTTCGTTGTCGGCGAGCTGCTTCAGCACCTCCTCGCGGTTGTACGCCGACAGCTTCACCGTGACGCCGGGATGCTGTTTGAGGAAGCGCGCCAGCAGCGGCGGCACCAGGTATTTCGCGGTGCTCACCATGGTGATCAGCAGGCGTCCCTGCGACAGGCCCTTGCGCGCGGCGAGCGCCTCGTCGGCGTCGCGCAGCTGCTGCGCGATCACGCGGCTGTGCTGGTGCAGCTCGGCGCCGGCTTCGGTCAGGAAGATCTTCTTGCCCAGGCGCTCGAACAGGGGCAGTCCCGCGAGGCCCTCGAGCAGCTTCACCTGCATCGACACCGCCGGCTGGGTGAGGTGCAGTTCCGCGGCCGCGCGGGAGAAAGAAAGCTGGCGCGCGACCGCCTCGAATACCCGCAGTTGCCGCAGCGTGGCGTTGCGCAGTGCCATGACCGGAAGCCGGAAGAGTTATATAAGCTTAAGCTTATCATAAGCATAACAAGTATTGAATATCCCTTATGTTTGCGCGAGCTTATTCTGCCTGCCACCGTATCAACGCAGGAGAGACAGCATGGGCAACATGGCAGAGCGCTACAAGTCAGGAGTGATTCCTTACGCGAAAATGGGCTACTGGGACGCGGACTACCAGCCCAAGGAAACCGACGTGATCACCTTGTTCCGGATCACGCCGCAGGAAGGCGTCGACTCGATCGAGGCGGCGGCGGCGATCGCTGGGGAGTCGTCCACCGCCACCTGGACGGTGGTATGGACCGACAGGCTGACCGCCTGCGACCTGTACCGCGCCAAGGCCTACCGCGTCGATCCGGTGCCGAATACCGGGCCGGGCACCAAGACCGAGCAGCAATATTTCGCCTACATCGCCTATGACCTCGATTTGTTCGAGGAGGGGTCGATCGCGAACCTGACGGCGTCGATCATCGGCAACGTGTTCGGCTTCAAGGCGGTCAAGGCGCTGCGCCTGGAGGACATGCGCATCCCGGTGGCTTACCTCAAGACCTTTCAGGGCCCGGCCACCGGCATCGTGGTCGAGCGCGAGCGCCTGGACAAGTTCGGCCGGCCGCTGCTCGGCGCCACCACCAAGCCGAAGCTGGGCCTGTCGGGCCGCAACTACGGGCGCGTGGTGTACGAAGCGCTGAAAGGCGGCCTCGATTTCGTCAAGGACGACGAGAACATCAACTCGCAGCCGTTCATGCACTGGCGCGACCGCTTCCTCTATTGCATGGAGGCGGTGAACAAGGCGGCGGCGGCGACCGGGGAAATCAAGGGCCACTATCTCAATGTGACGGCCGGCACCATGGAAGACATGTACGAGCGCGCGGATTTCGCCAAGTCGCTCGGCTCGGCGATCGTCATGATCGACCTCGTGATCGGCTATACCGCGATCCAGTCGATGGCCAAATGGGCGCGCAAGAACGACGTGATCCTGCATCTGCACCGCGCGGGCAATTCGACCTATTCGCGGCAGAAGAACCACGGCATGAATTTCCGCGTGATCTGCAAGTGGATGCGCATGGCCGGCGTCGACCATATTCACGCCGGAACGGTAGTGGGCAAGCTCGAGGGCGATCCGCTGATGATCAAGGGCTTCTACGACACTCTGCGCGAAATCCATACGCCGCAAAGCCTGGAGAACGGCCTGTTCTTCGACCAGGACTGGGCCTCGCTGAAGAAAGTGATGCCGGTCGCCTCCGGCGGCATCCATGCCGGACAGATGCACCAGCTGATCCATTACCTGGGCGAGGACGTGGTGCTGCAGTTCGGCGGCGGCACCATCGGCCATCCGATGGGCATCCAGGCCGGCGCCACGGCCAACCGCGTTGCGCTCGAGGCGATGATCCAGGCGCGCAACGAAGGCGTCGATATCTGGAACGAGGGTCCGCAGGTGCTGGAAAAGGCCGCCAAATGGTGCACGCCGCTCAAAGCCGCGCTGGAAACCTGGAAGGACATCAGCTTCAACTACACTTCCACCGATACGGCGGACTTCGTGCCTACGGCCACCGCCAGCGTTTGATACAGGGGAGACAAGCCATCATGACGACACAAAAAGGAATACGCATCACCCAGGGGCAGTTTTCCTTCCTGCCCGACCTCACTGACGCGCAGATCACGGCGCAGATCGAATACGCGCTGAAGCAGGGTTACGCGATCAATGTCGAATACACCGACGACCCGCACCCGCGCAACACTTACTGGGAAATGTTCGGCATGCCGATGTTCGACCTGAAGGATCCGGCCGGCATCCTGATGGAGATCAATCACTGCCGCAAGACTTTTCCGAACCACTACGTCCGCGTGACCGGGTTCGACAGTTCGCGTGGCTGGGAAACCCCGCGCATGTCCTTCATCGTCAACCGGCCGCCGAGCGAGCCGGGCTTCGCCCTGGTGCGCGCCGAGGGACCGGGACGCAGCATCCAGTACACCATTTCGAGTTACGCCGCCCAGCGCCCCGAAGGCGAGCGCTACTAGGCGCGTCACCCGCCATGGCGAACCTGCCCCTGCCGGCGGCAATGCAGCGAGAGGACAGCCTCGATCTGGCGGCCTTGCTGCGCGACTCGCAAGCGCTCGAAGTGATCGAGTCCCTGGACCGGGACCTGGTCGGCCTTGCGCCGGTGAAGACGCGCATCCAGGAAATCGCCGCCCTGCTGGTGGTCGATCGAGCCCGGGCGCAGCTCGGGATCGCCGGCGATCAGCCGCCGTCGCTGCATATGTCGTTCACCGGCAATCCCGGTACCGGCAAGACCACGGTGGCCCTGCGCATGGCCGAGATCCTGCACCGCCTCGGCTATGTGCGCAAAGGCCACCTGGTGTCGGTCACGCGCGATGACCTGGTCGGCCAGTACATCGGCCACACCGCGCCCAAGACCCGGGAGGTAATCAAGAAGGCGATGGGCGGCGTGCTGTTCATCGACGAAGCCTACTACCTGTACAAACCGGAGAACGAGCGCGACTACGGACAGGAGTCGATAGAAATCCTGCTGCAGGCGATGGAGAACAATCGCGACGACCTGGTGGTGATCCTTGCCGGCTACAAGGACAGGATGGACACGTTTTTCCGCAGCAACCCGGGCATGTCATCGCGTATCGCGCACCACATCGATTTCCCGGACTACACGCCGGATGAACTGTTCGCGATTGCGCAGATCATGCTCGAACGCATGCACTATCGCCTGAGCGATGCGGCCTGCATCGCGCTGCGCGAGTACATCGTGCTGCGCCGCGGGCGGGCGCATTTCGCCAATGCCCGCTCCATGCGCAATGCGCTCGACCGCGCACGCCTGCGCCAGGCGAAACGCCTGTTCAACGAGCGCGCCGCCGGCGTTTCGCGCGACGCCCTGATGACCATAGAGGCCGGGGACATTCGCGCGAGCAGGCTGTTCCAGGGCGAACCCAGCGGAGGCGCGGCATGAGCATCAAGGCATTGATATTCGACGTCGACGGCACCATCGCCGATACCGAGGAAACCCACCGGCAGGCGTTCAATGCGGCATTTCTCGAGCATGACCTCCAATGGGACTGGAGCCGGCGCGAGTATGCCGAACTGCTGCGCACTTCCGGCGGCAAGGAGCGCCTGGAGGTCTATATCGGGTCGCTGGGGCTGAAGGCGCAGGAAAAAGCCCGGCTCCTCGGCATGGTGCAGCTCATCCACGGCAGCAAGACGCGCATCTACGGCGAGTTGATCGCCGACGGCCGCGCGCCGCTGCGCCCCGGGGTGGCGCGCCTGATCGGCGAGGCGCGCGCCGCGGGCCTGCGCCTGGGAATCGCCTCGACCACCACCTCGGCCAACGTCTCCGCCCTGATCGGCGCGCAGTTCGGCGCCGACGCCTGGAACTGGTTCGAGGCCATGGCCTGCGGCGATGTGGTGGCGAACAAGAAGCCGGCGCCGGACATCTATGCGCGCGCGCTGGGCATGCTGCGCCTGCCGGCGCAGGACTGCGTCGCCTTCGAGGATTCGGTCAACGGACTGCGTTCGGCCAAGGCGGCCGGCCTGTACACCGTG
>JAAOZY010000214.1 GCA_012274205.1 Betaproteobacteria bacterium | reverse complement strand
TGTGCGCGATCAGGATGGTCGGGCTGATCGCCTGGTAGCCGCCGCCCGCGGGATTGGTGCCGTAGATGCCGGCGAGCACCGGGATGCCGGCCTGCTCCAGTTCGGCGTGGCGGAAAAACGGCGCGCCCGAGCCGCGGCGGTCGGCGTAGAACTTCTCCTGGTCGGGCAGCTTCACGCCGCTGCAGTTCACCAGCCACACCAGCGGGATGTGCAGGCGCTTGGCGAGGTTGGTCACGCGCAGGATGTTGTCCGGCTGTCCCGCGATCCAGGCGCCGGCGAGCACCTTGTTGTCGAAGCCGATGATCACCGCCCAGCGGCCCGCGATCTTGCCCAGGCCGTCGACCACGTTGGTCGTGCCCTCTTCGTTGCCCGCCGGGTTGTACAGGCTGTGCAGCGGCTGCCAGGTGCCCGCATCGACCAGGTATTCGAGGCGCTGCCATACGGTCAGCCCGCCGCGCTCGTTGATCTTGGCCGTGGGAATGCCCACTTCCTCGCGCGCCTTTTTCGCGGCGGCGATCTCGGCTTCGATCGCTTCGAGCTTGGCGCGGCTCTCCTGCGTGCGCGCGATGCGGTTTTCCTTCAGCGTCTTGCCAAAGCCCGGCATTTTTTCAAAATACGGTTTCATGCTGGTTCCTTTTTTTGGTGAAATGGGGGACAGACCCCCTTTTCCCTACATACCTACCCTGCTCCGGAAAAACAGAAGAAGGAAAAGGGGGTCTGTCCCCCATTTCCCTACTCCCGGTTGGGCGTGAATCCCAGGGCCATGCCCGAGATCAGTATCTTCTGGATGTTGGACGTGCCTTCGACGATCTGCAGCGACTTGGCATCGCGGTAGAAGCGCTCCGCCGGGTATTCGGTCGAATAGCCGTAGGAGCCGAAAATCTTCATGCACTCGTTGGCCGCGTGCACCGCCGCCTCGCTCGCCGCGTACTTGGCCACCGAGGTCTCGAACTGGTTCGGCTTGCCGTTATCCTTGAGCCAGGCCGCGCGGTACACCAGCATCTGCGCCGCGTGGTGCTCGACCACCAGCTCGGCGATCTGCGACTGAATCATCTGGTGCTGCGAAATCGGCTTGCCGAACTGGGTGCGTTCGTTGGCGTAATTGATCGCGAGCTCCAGCGCCCCGCCGGCGCAACCGAGCGCGCCCGCGGCACAGCCGAGCCGCGTCTGGTTCAGCTGCCACATACACACGCGGAAGCCTTCGCCCGGTTTGCCCAGCACGTTTTCCTTCGGCACCTTCATGCCGTCGAACACGAACTCGCCGGTGGGCGAGCATTTGAGGCCGAGCTTGGTTTCGATCGGGCGCGCGCTGACGCCTTTCCAGTTCTTCGGCTCGATGATGAAGGCGGTGATGCCCTTGTTGCCCTTCTCGCGGTCGGTGTAAGCGTAGAGCAGGCCGGCGTGGCCTACGTGCGCCTGCGAGATCCACATCTTGTTGCCGTGCACTTCCCAGTGGTCGCCGCGGTCGATGGCGTGGGTCTTCATGCTGGCCACGTCGGATCCCGTATTGGGTTCGGTCATCGCGAAAAAGCCGAGCTGCGTGCCGGCGACCCAGCCGGGCACGTACTTCTTCTTCTGTGCATCGGTGCCGAACTTGCTCACCGTCAGCGCCGGCCCGAGGTTCTGCATGTTGAACGGCAGGCGCCAGGACGCGGACACCTTGGCGATCTGCTCCGCCATCAGCACCGACTCCATGAAGCCCATGCCGCTGCCGCCCAGCGCCTCCGGCACGGCGCAGGAGAACATGCCGAGCTCGCCCATCTTGGCGACGCGGTCGGCGCGGAACTCATGCTTCGCTTCCTCTGCCTCCAGCGTCGGCGCAATTTCCTCCGCCGCGAAGCGTTTTGCCGTGTCCTGAATCAGCCGCTGGTCTTCCGTAAGTTCGAAATTCATCGTTGTCTCGCCTTTTTCTCTTGCCGCTTGTCCGTTATTCGAGCACCAGCAGCAGGTCCTCGTCCTCGACGCTGTCGCCGACCTTCACCTTGATATCCTTGACCGTGCCGCCCGAGGGCGCATACACCGTGTTCTCCATTTTCAGCGCTTCGATGACGATGAGTTCGTCGTCTTCTTCGACTTTTGCGCCGGGTTGCACCAGCACGGCCAGGATTTTTCCCGCCAGCGGAGCCAGAACGTCTGCCATGGTTACTCCTCTCTCGATTGATTGTTTGTTGCGAAGCGACCAAGCGCAATGCTGCGGCGCCTCGGATCGACAGCGTAAGCTAGCACAAAGCGCGCGTTTGCAGTTCGACCCAGATCAAGTCCGGACTCACCCTGGCATTTTTCTTTTTTTTTCCGCCACTTGCGCCATTGCGCCGCGGCGGCGCGCGGGCCAATGCGCGCACCGTGGCGGCCCGGACGGGGCGACGCTATGATAGGCGCATGAGCAAGAACAATTCCGCCGAGCGCTGCCCCTGGTGTTTGGGAAGCGCCGCCTACATCGCCTATCACGACCGCGAATGGGGCAAGCCCGAGCACGACGATCGCATGCTGTTCGAGCTGCTGATACTGGAAGGTGCGCAGGCCGGCCTGTCCTGGTCCACCATCCTCAACAAGCGCGACAACTATCGCCGGGCGTTCGATGATTTCGACGTGCGCAGGATCGCGCGCTACGACGAGGCCAGGGTGGCGCAGCTGCTTGCCGACGCCGGCATCGTGCGCAACCGCCTGAAGATCGCCGCGACGCTGCAGAACGCGCAGGCGTTCCTGGCGGTGCAGAAGGAATTCGGGTCCTTCGACCGGCATATCTGGAGCTTCGTCGGCGGCCAGCCGAAACAAAATCGGCGGCGCAGCATGAAGCAGGTGCCGGCGCGCACGCCCGAATCCGACGCGATGAGCAAGGATCTGAAACAACGCGGCTTCAAGTTCGTCGGCTCGACCATCTGCTACGCCTTCATGCAGGCGAGCGGCATGGTCAACGACCACCTCGTCACCTGCTTTCGCCAGGCGCAGTTGCGGGCGGCGCAATGAGACTGCGCCTGCTGTTGCTGCTTGCGGCCCTGCTCGCACCGATGCACCAGGCGTCGGCGCAAGGCGCCGCCGCGGCCAACGGCATATTCCTGCTCGCGGCGCCCGGCCTGCTCGATCCCAATTTTCACCACGCCGTGGTGCTGGTCACGCAGCTGCCCGACGGCGGCAGCGTCGGCTTCATCGTCAATCGTCCGGGCGAGCGCTCGCTGGCGCAGATCCTGCCGCACAACGAAATGTTCAAGCGCTTTACCGAGCCGCTCTATCTCGGCGGCCCGGTAGAAGCGGCCGGCCTGTTTGCGATGTTCCGCGCCAAGGACAACCCACCCGGCGCGCTGCGCGTGCTCGATGACCTGTCCTTCGCCATGCAGCCGGCGGTGCTGGAACAGCTGTTGCACGCGCCGCCGGCACACGTGCGCTTTTTCAACGGCTACGCCGGCTGGGCCCCGGGACAGCTGGTGCAGGAGCTCGCCCGCGGCGGCTGGTATGTGCTCAATGCCGACGCCGACAGCGTGTTTCGCAAGGACACGGGCACGCTGTGGCAGGATCTGCTGCTGCGCGTGAACGCGGTTACCGCCTCTGCGCCCGATCAGCTGTCCGGCGTCAGCAGCGACACGCCCAGCCGCGCTCGGCGCGTGAGCCAGAGGTTCGGCCGGTAGCGCGGATCGGCGTAGAGCTTCATCATGTTGTCCAGCACCTTGAGCACCTTGGCCGGCCCGAGGCTGTCGCCGTAGGCCATCGGCCCCTGCGGATAGTTGAGCCCAAGCGTCGCAGCTTTGTCGATATCGGCGGGCGCGGCGGTGCGGCTTTGCGCCAGATAGCAGCCGATGTTGACGATCAGCGCGACGATGCGCTGCGCCACGAATCCCGGACTGTCCTTCAGCACCGTGACCGGCACGCCATCGCTGGCGAGCAGGCCGTGCGCGGCATCCCGATAAGCCGGATCGGTCAACGGCGTGCTCATGATGCTGCGCCGCTTGACCATGGGGAAGAGCGTGTCCACGGCGACCGTGCGCTTCGCGTCCAGGCCCTGGTCGACTGCGCAGCAGGTCGCATCGTCGCCGTAGGGCGTCACCAGGATCAGCGCCTTGTCGCTCGGCTTCGCCCCGGTTTCCAGCGAAGCGCCCAGCTTGCCCAATAGCGCGCTGAGCGCGGCGTGGCCGTCGGGCTCGGCGCGGCTGACCCAGACGCTCTGCGGCCGCGCCGGGGGCGCCGGCGGCTCGGCCGGCACCAGCGCCTTGCCCTCGGCGTAGTCGTAGAAGCCCTTGTTGGTCTTGCGCCCGAATATGCCGGCCTCGTAGCGGCTGCGCATCAGCGGCGCGGGCCGATAGCGCGGCTCGTGGTAGCACTGCTCGTAGATGGCGACGCTGGCGGGCTGGCTCACGTCCAGTCCGGTCAGTTCCATCAGCTCGAACGGCCCCATGCG
>JAAOZY010000213.1 GCA_012274205.1 Betaproteobacteria bacterium | reverse complement strand
TTGCCGGAAGAGTGCTTCTACTTCACCAGCGTCCAGTCGCCGCCCTTGATTTCGAGCATGCGGAATGCGTCCAGGCTCAGGCCCATGTGATCGGTGGGGGACATATTGAATATCCCGTCGATGCCCACGAATCCACGCGTCGATTCGATCGCATCGCGCACCTTGGCCTTGTCGGTGCTGCCGGTCTTTTTCATCGCATTGACCGCCAGCATCAGACCGTCCCAGGCGTGGCCGCCGAAGGTCGACACGTCGGATTTGTATTGCGCTTCATAGTCGTGCTTGTAGCTGACCAGAACCGCGCGCTGCGGGTCGCTTGCCGGCAGGCCATCGGCAACCAGCAGGGCGCCGGCGGGCAGGCGCACGCCTTCGGACGCAACACCGGCGAGTTTGATGAATTCCTTGGAGGCTACGCCGTGCGACTGATACAAGGGCAGCGTGATGCCGACCTGGCGGTAGTTTTTGGTGACGATCGCCGGCCCCTGGCCGAAACCGGCGTTGAGCACCGCCTGCACCCCGGCCGCGTTCTTGATCTTGGTGAGCTGGGCCGTCATATCGGTATCGCCGGCGCCGTAGGTTTCATCCGCGAGCACTTCGATGTGATGCGTCGCCGCCACCTTCAGGCATTCGGCTCGCATCGACTTGTCGAAACCGCCGTTGCCGGAAATCAGCGCAATCTTGGACAGCTTGCGCGCATTCATGTCGACGAAGATCTTTTCGCAGGCCATACGGTCAGTCTGCGGGGTCTTGAACACCCACTTCTTCACCGGCTCCACGATCACCACCGCGCCCGCGAGGGAAATGAACGGAACCTGCGCAGCTTCGACCAGCGGCACCACCGCCATGGTCTCGCCCGTGGTCGAACCACCCACGATCACATCGACCTTGTCCTCTTCGATCAGGCGTTTGACAAAGGTGCGCGCTTTTTCCGCATTGCCCGCCGAGTCGTAGGACACCAGCAGCAGCTTTCTGCCGAGCACACCGCCGTCCTTGTTGATCTTGTCGACATAGAGTTCCAGGGTTTTCTGCTCCGGATCGCCCAGGAACGCGGCGCCGCCGGTAACCGACAGGAATGCGCCGATCTTGATCGGTTGCTGCGCGAGCGCAGGTCCGGCAACCAGGGCAAACGCAGCCGCTGTCGCGGCCAGGCCGAGCTTGAAGCTGTTTCTCGATTGGGTGAATTTCATCATGCCTCCTCGTCTATGTGGTTGGATGCGCAACCGCTTTCCTGCCCGGCTCTTTTTGCCTGCATGTCCTTCGGCCAGGTCGCGTATGGTTCGGCAGACCGGGGCAAAAGCCTGGACCTGCCTTGAAACTCGATTATATGGTATTCTCGTACTTAAATGCGCTTTTTGATCCAGATCATTCTTTTCGACCTTACGGCGGCCCGCTGGTTCGTCGCGCACCTTGCATGAGCACCTCCACGGCACAGTCTACACGCGCGCCGGAATTGCGGGTGCGGCCGGTGGAAGCGACCGACCTGGGCCAGGTCATCGCCATCGACACCGAGGTCACCGGCCTGGAAAAGACCGACTATTGGTACGAACTGTTCCACCGCTACGGCGGCGGACGCACCCGCCAGCGCCTGTTCCTGGTCGCTGAGGCCGGCGAGACCATCGACGGCTTCATCATCGGCGAAGTGCGCGACTGGGAATTCGGATCCGCCCCCTGCGGCTGGGTCTTCGGCCTGAGCGTGCGCCCCGACGCGAGGCTGGCCGGCGTGGGCGGACGCATGCTCGAGGCGGTGTGCGAGGGCTTTCGTCATGCCGGGGTCAACAAGGTGCGCACCATGCTCGCGCGCGACAACAGCCTAGTGCTGTCGTTTTTCCGCAGCCAGGGCATGATGGCCGCCCCGTTCATTCCGCTGGAAATGGACCTCGAATGAAGGGGGCGCCTGCATGAAACTGCAAAAGGGCACCAGCCTCGCGCTCTACAGCGTGCTCGAATTCGCGGCCAACCCGGGCAGGCAGTTGTCGGCGGCGGAGATTGCCGAGAAATACGGCGCTTCCACCCATCACCTGGCCAAGGTGCTGCGCGAACTGGGGCGTGCCGGCCTGGTCGAGTCGGCGCGCGGCGTGGGCGGCGGCTACCGCTTCAGCGGCAACGCCAGGCGCCTGACGCTGATGGACGTGATCGAGCTGTTCGAGGACATCAGCACGCGCACCGGCGAGAGCGACGAATTCGACAGCTCGAGCGAGGTCGGCCGCGCGCTGGGCGCGGTGATGGCCGAAGTGGACGAGATTGCCAAAGCCACCTTCCGCTCGATCAGCGTGGACACCATGCTCAAGCTGATCGAACGCCAGCGCCGCGCCGCCGCCGAAAAACCAGCGCCGCCCGCGTAGAACGCCCGCATCGCCGCCCGTCCGCGTTGCATGGCCGCGGACTTGCGCGTACCGTTGCCCTGATGTTCAAGTACCTTCAATCGCGCATACATGGCACGGCCAATACCGGCGCGGGCGCGCCGCCTCCCGGCCTGATCGCGTTCTACTGGCATTTCGTGCGCCAGACCAGGACCTGGTACGCGGCCATGTTCGCGACCAGTCTGGCAGTGGCGCTGGTCGATACGGTGATCCCGGTGTTCATCGGCCGGCTGGTGACGCTGATGCAGGCCACGGACCGCCACGCCGCCATCGCGCAGAACCTGCCGATTCTGCTCGGCATGGCGCTGCTGATTCTTATCCTGCGCCCCTTGCTGATGCTCGCCGACTTCGCCATCCGCCAGAACACGCTGATCCCCGGCGCCACCAGCCTGATCCGCTGGCAGAGCCATTGGCACGTGCTGCGCCAGAACCTGCCCTTCTTCCAGAATGACTTCGCCGGGCGCATCGCCAACCGCGTGATGCAGACCGCGAACGCCTTGCGCGAGAGCGTGATGTCGGCGATCCGCGCGGTCTGGTACATCGCGGTCTACGGCATCAGCGCGTTCGCGCTGATGGCGCACGCGGACTGGCGCCTGGGCCTGCCCACGCTCGCCTGGTTCGCGGGCTATGTGCTGTTCCTGCGCCATTTCGTGCCGCAGATGCGCGACCTCGCGAAAGCCAGCGCCGAGGTGCGCTCGCTGGTGATGGCGCGCATCGTCGACAGCTACACCAACATCCTCACGGTGAAGCTGTTCGCGCGGCTCTCCGACGAGGACGCCTATGTGCGCGAGGCGATCGACCGGCACCAGCTCGCGATCGGCAATCACATGCAGCTCATTTCGCGCTTCATGTTCTGGCTGGCGGCGATGAATGCGGCGCTGCTGACCGCCACCGCAACGGTCGGCATCTGGCTGTGGGCGCAGGGAACGGTCAGCGCGGGCGTGGTCGCGACCGCCCTGCCCCTGGCCTGGCAGATCGCCAACGTCGCCGGCTGGGTGAGCTGGGAAGTGACCGGCATCTTCGAGAACATCGGTGTGGTGCAGGAAGGCATGCAGACCATCGCCGTGCCGCACAGCGGCCTCGACCGGCCAGGCGCGAAAAAGCTCGAAGTGTCGCGCGGCGAGATTTCCTTCGAAGACGTGCTGTTCACCTATGGCCGGCGCGATGCGAAGCCGGTGCTCGACCATCTCACGTTCACCATCCGCCCGGGCGAACGCGTCGGCCTGGTCGGCCGCTCGGGCGCAGGAAAATCGACGCTGGTCAACCTGCTGTTGCGCTTCTACGAACTGGAGCAGGGCGCGATCCGCATCGACGGCCAGGACATCGGCGGCGTAACGCAGGAGAGCCTGCGCGCGGCGATCGGCATGGTGACGCAGGACACCTCGCTGCTGCACCGATCCATCGCCGACAACATCCGCTACGGCCGCCCGGGCGCGACCATGGCCGAGGTGCAGGCGGCGGCGCAGAAAGCGCAGGCGCACGACTTCATCCTCGGCCTGCAGGACTGGAAGGGCCGCAACGGCTACGACGCGCACGTGGGCGAGCGCGGCGTCAAACTCTCGGGCGGGCAGCGCCAGCGCGTCGCGATCGCGCGCGTGGTGCTGAAAGACGCGCCCATCCTCGTGCTCGACGAAGCCACTTCGGCGCTGGACAGCGAAGTCGAGTTCGCGATCCAGGAACAGCTCCTCGGCCTGATGGAAGGCAAGACCGTGATCGCGATCGCGCACCGCCTGTCCACCATCGCGCGCATGGACCGCCTGATCGTGCTCGACGCAGGCCGCATCGTCGAGCAGGGCTCGCACGACGAACTGCTCGCGCTGCAGGGGCACTACGAAAAACTGTGGCGGCACCAGTCCGGCGGCTTCCTCGCGCCCAATGTGGTCGCGACCGAAACCGCCACCGAGCCGCCCGAGGAGCCGCCTGCGGACGAAATGCGCGCCGATTCGATGCCCAAGGCGGAGAAGGATGTGTTGCCGGTGGTGACGCGGGCTTGAGGCGGATGGGCGCGTTGCGCTTTAGAGCGAATGGGCTAGACCGTTAGGCTGGGGGATCGCGGCCAGGTAAAGGTCTAAAATTCAAAAGCAAAGTTGAACGCGATCGCGCAGCGCCCGTACCACGGCGGACGCGGAGGGACTGGCGGCTTGGCCGAAACGGTTAAATGGCGCAAGATCATGTACCGACGGGATTTTCTGGGCGAAAGCCGTGGACGGCGTCACCGAGATAGATGACAAACTGTCAACCAAAAATGTCAACCAATTCACGTTAGAAACTACAATTCCATGGAGGTTTGTAATGGCTAAAACACTTGAAATATCCATCCGCTGTTTGCACTGCCAACAATGGTTCCCGTCACCTATTTTCTTCGGAGATAGTGAGTCATTTTCAACTGCTACGCTTTTTGGCAATCTTGCCCAATGTCGCCATTGTGGAAAAATGACAGAGTGCAACAAAGAAAACTTCCGAGCCAAATTCGATGATGGTGGCTTCTTGGGTAACGACACTGTGTAGTAAGTGCCATGAGCATCATTTTTAATGGTTACTCATTTCTTACCCAATCTATTGCAAATAGCATCGGCAAGTTTCATATCTCCGCGCTTAATTGCAAGCACAAGTTCTTGTATCGCTGCTTCTATCTTAGTGGCTTCCATATATCCTCCGTTTCTAACCCTCCGTTCGAGAGCGACGCGGCAAAAGCGCGGCGCGCCTCAACTACACGTTCGGTGGCACGATAGGGACGCACGACGGCACAGCATCGGGTTGCAGAATCGAATGTCGTCCGAATTTTGTGCAACCAGAACGAAAGGGGGAAAGGGTGAGAATCAACTTTGCGCATATCCGTCATCCGTCAACGAGTGGCGGATACATTGACTTTGCAGTGTTTGATGCAAAGGCGTCAAGCAACACCACTTCGGCGAATCAAGCGGTGCTCAGTCAGTTGACGTTTGCCGCGCGCGGTGCTGGCCACAAAATTGATCAGTCAGCTATCGCATTTGCAGAAAATGGCCAACTCCGATTCTTTGGTGACAAGAATCTCGTAGATTTTCTATCAAAGAACGGTTTGCCCCAATGGACGCATTGGATAGACACTTAGTACAGGTGCAGGCATCCCCACAAGCACACGGTGTGGCCCAAAGAGTGCGGCCCAACACGGCACTCAACTGCGACGCCGTTCAGCGTCGCGCTCCGCACCCGCATCTGCAGCGGCACGCGCTAGCTCTACGTTCGGCGTCAAGGAGGCCTCAGTGACAAGACGGCTCTTCCCAGAGGGTGGCCCGCACAAGGTCAAACATCTTGGCAATGATCAGTACCATATGTCAGTGACAATTCCGCAAGACGCGGATGGTCGTATCGCCCGAGAGTGCCCAAACACGGAATGCTCTCCCGCCTATTTCAAGGTTACCCCTGGCACCGGCATAACAGGCGGACAAGAACATGCCTATTGTCCCTATTGCCGACACGAAGCCGAACCGACCGACTTCACCACTCAAGAGCAAATCCGGTACGCCAAGGATATTGCCATTCAGGAGGCACGGAGCGGCATCGATGACATGGTCAAGGATGCCCTGGGTCTTGGGCCATCGGGCAATAAGAAGCTTGGCGGGGGGTTTATTTCCATCGAAATGAGTTACAAGCCCAGTACTCCCGAGCACGTACGCAGGCCCTTTGAAGACGAAGTGCGAAGGGACGTCGTTTGTCCTCATTGCACACTGGATCAAACAGTGTTTGGTCTAGCCACGTGGTGTTCAGATTGTGGCCGAGATATTTTTCTAGCCCATGTCGCAGCTGAAATCTCAGTAACGCGCAGCATGCTCAGGGACATAGATCGTCGAGAGCACGAGCTTGGCAAGCGTGTAGCGGCCAAAGATTTGGAAAATTGCCTTGAGGATGCGGTGTCCATTTTTGAGGCATCTGCTAAGGCGCTGATTCGCCGGGCGTTGAACCACCGCGGAGATGAGGCGGAAAGCGTCGATGCTCAGATGAAGAAGCTGGGCAACTCATTTCAAAGCATCGAGAGAGCAAAAGAGCAGCTCTCGAAGCTGTTTGGCTACTCGCCGGCGCAACCAGATGTCTGGGAAAACTTAGAGCGATCCTTTGAGAAACGCCACCCAGTTACTCATAACCTGGGCGTTGTAGACAAAAAGTATTTGGAGCGTGTGCAGCAGGCTGAGCGCGAGGGGCGAGAAGTTCGCATTTCTGAACCAGAGGTCAACTGTCTGCTAGATGGCATCTTTCAGGTCATTTCTGAAATGCATCGAAACTTTTTCGGTGGAGAAAAGTAAGTTGACACCGAACCTCTCATTGGTGCGGACGCCTGTCGGCGCCGCACAATTCAGACGTTAGCCCACGATGCCACCGCCTAAACTCGTTCTTCCGTTCGTTGACTACTGCCGCGTTTTCCGAGTCATCTACTCCGTGCTGGATGGTCGCGCCCACACGCACCGGGCCTGCATCTTCTTCGCAGTTTCTGGCGCGATCATTCTTAGGCAGCACTACCAACTTAAGGCACTCCCTGTCGCGGGTGCTGCTGCGTATATGGTCAACTCCGATACTTCGCTCGTCGCAACCTTCGGAAAGATCGAAGACGGAATGTTGGTCTCCTCTGCCGAAGCGTTTCATTGTTGGGTTCAGTGCGATGGTTACGCCATTGATTTCATGGCTCCGGTATTCTGCGAAAATCTGCAGGCTGCTGGCATTTCAACGCCTATTGCCAGAAAGATGTTTCAACGCCCGCTTGCCGAAATGGCAGAGTCAACAGCCGAACTTGATTCTGATGGTGCATTCTCTCTTTTCCAAAGCGTAGAGCGTACACAAGCCATGATTGAAAACTTCGAAGCTAAGGCATCCTCTGGCGATCTTGCCAACGTATGCTCCCATTGGTATCGCCGGCCGCCGAAGCGCATCTCTGAAACCCTCGACATGGCAAACGACCTGGGAAAGGTCGAACGCCTCACACTTCATGGCCCAGAGGTGTCCGGTGTCTGGTAACTCGTGGGCTAACCCGGCAGTCGAGCGGCCCTGCGCGAAAAGCCGCGTAGGCCGCTCACTTCTACATTAGGCGCCTTCGGATCATGGGCCACAAGATCGCGGGCATTCTCTTCGATATTGGCGGGGTGCTGGTGGCGCTCGACGGGGTGCCGTCCATGGCGAAGCTGCTCGGCGTGGAGCCCCGGCACGAAGCTCTCCACGCAATGTGGATCGCATCGCCATCGGTCGTGGCACACGAAACCGGGAAGATAGACGCGGCAGCGTTCGCTGCTGGCGTCGTGGCAGAGCTCGGTTTGCCAGTCACCGCCGACCGCTTCCTGCAGGATTTCTGCAACTGGCCTACAGGGCTCTTGCCAGGCGCGCTGCAGCTGTTGGATGAAATTCCGGACAGCTATCGCGTGGCCGCGCTGAGCAATACGAGTGAGGTGCATTGGGACAAGATCCGGACAATGGGTTTGGTGGACCGGTTCGACCAGACTTATCTGTCACACCGGATCGGATGTTTGAAACCCGCCACCGGGGCCTTCCTGGTCGCGCTCGACGGAATGGGCCTCTCACCGTCGGACGTCCTGTTTCTGGATGACGGCTTGCGGAACATCGATGCGGCGGTGAAACTGGGGATGCATGCGCATGTGGCAAGAGGGCCCGAGGAGGCAAGGCGCGTTCTCGCACAGTACGGCGTCGTTCCTTCAAGCGCCGGCGCCTGACACCGCAGCACACCGGACGCGCGCAAGAGCGGCTCGCGCCGGCGAAGCGGAACGTTCGGCACTATTTTCGGAGGCTCGATGACTGGCGCCTGCGTGCACGGCTATGATCCGAGGGAAAATCGGCGCCTGCAGGCGCAGCGCTCGTAGTTCTTGGCATCATCTTTCTTTCCAGGTAGCCTCACATCCACGAAGGTGCCGAAAAAAGCGGCGCAAAACCCGTAACGGCGTCACCGGCACAGATGACAAGGCCGCAAACAGATATGTCTGGTGAATCGAACTAAGTTTCCGGGAATAGGACTCAGCCATGGCCAGCAAAGAGCCCAGCCGCGTGCAGCAAGTGATTCTTGCGGCGGTTGAAAACCAGATCCGCAAGAATGACCCGCTCGAAACCGGGGAAACGCTCGAGCGCCTGATTCAATCCGGCCTATCCAGAGAGGAAGCCCTGCGGCTGATCGCGGGCGTCCTCGCCGGCGAAATGTTCGAGGCCATGAAGGGCAAAGGCCAGTTCGACAATGCCCGCTACGCCGCCAATCTGGCGCGCCTGCCGAAATTGTCCGGCGACAGGAAATGACCGGGGCGCGTGCGTGAAGACCATCGGCCTGATCGGCGGCATGAGCTGGGAGTCAACCGTACCCTACTACCGGCAGATCAACGAGACCATCAAGGAGCGCCTGGGCGGTCTGCATTCGGCGAAGATCGTGCTCTACAGCGTCGACTTCCACGACGTCGAGCGACTGCAGCACGCCGGCGATTGGGTGGCCGCCGGAGCCTTGCTCGCCCATGCCGCGCGTTCGCTCGAAGCTGCAGGTGCGGATTTCCTGGTCTTGTGCACGAACACCATGCACAAAGTCGCCGCGAGCATCGAGGCGGCGGTCGCCATTCCGCTGCTGCATATTGCCGATCCGACCGCCGCGGCGATCAAGCAGGCCGGCCACGCCACCGTCGGCCTGCTCGGCACGCGGTTCACCATGGAAGAGGCCTTCTACCGCGAGCGCCTGAGCGAAGGTCACGGGCTCCAGGTGATCGTCCCGAACGCGCGGGACCGCGACAGCGTCCACCGCATCATTTACGAAGAATTGTGTCTTGGGCAGGTCTTGCCCGAATCGCGCGGCGAGTATCGACGCATCATGGAAAGCCTGGCAGCACAAGGCGCGCAGGCCATCATTCTCGGGTGCACGGAAATATCCCTGCTCGTCGGCCAGCAAGACTCCAGGGTTCCGCTGTTCGATACCACGGCCATTCACGCGCGGGCGGCCGCGGAACAGGCGCTTGCCTGACTGCGCCCGGGCCCGAGACGAACGCGCCTGCCGCGCCGCTTTTTCCTCCTCACAATCTACAACATTCCATTTCGCTGCGCCAGGCCTGGCGCCAGCCAACACCATGCTTGCATGCCATTTCTGGCAATTTCATGAGCGCTGCGGCCGAGCCTGGAGCGGCGTCCGGGGTTCCGCTGCGCCCGCAGGCATGGAATACTGCGTCAGGGGAGGCCTGTTTTCAGGGGCGGGGAACCCCGCCGCCGATTTGGCGCACCAACTCCAGACAGGATTTCCTTTCGTCGTCGCAGCGGAGATGCAGATGCCAATGAAGACATCCGTTCACCCGGCGCACGCGCCGATCCAGGTCCGATGAGCGCATTTCACGCGGCCCATGCGAGCGGCGGGACCTGGCAAGAATGCGTCGCGCGCTGTGCCGGACGACTCGGGCGCCCCGGCGGCGGACTGGGCTTCGTCTATTTCACCGAAGCGCTGGCCCCCTACGCCGCCCCCATCGTCGAAACCTTGCGTGAGAAGACCGGAGTTTCCGACTGGATCGGCACGGTCGGCATCGGCATCATCGCCAGCGGCACGGAATACCTCGACGAACCGGCGATCGCCGTGATGGTGGCCGATTTGTCCGCGGACCAATACCGGGTATTCTCCGGTCGCGCGCGGCTAGACGCCGGAGCGCCTGCGCATTTCGGCGTGATCCACGCCGACCCGAGCACCCCGGACATCGCCGAGCTGATCGCGGACATGTCCTCCAAGGTCAAAAGCGGCTTCCTGGTCGGCGGCCTGTCGAGTTCGCAGTCGGGCACGGTGCAGGTCGCCAACGAGGTGATTTCGGGCGGCCTTTCCGGCGCGGTGCTCGGCGCCTCGGTCGGCGTCAGCACGCGCCTCACCCAGGGATGCACCCCGCTGCCCGGAAGATTCCGCGTGACCGCATGCGCAGCCAACGTCATTCGCACGCTCGACGACCGGCCGGCGCTCGAGGTCATGAAGGAAGCGATCGGCGAGATGCTTGCCCGCGACCTGCGCCGGGCGGCGCATTTCATCCATGTCGGCCTGCCGGTCACCGGGTCCGACCGGGGCGACTACCTGGTGCGCAACCTGGTGGGCATCGACCTCGACCAGGGACTCATCGCGATCGGCGATCTGGTCGAGCCGGGCACGGATCTGCTGTTCTGCAAGCGCGACGCGGAAAGCGCGCGACGGGATCTGCGGCGCATTCTCAGCGAACTGCGCGAGGAGTTGCCGGAGCGGGCGCGCGGAGCGCTGTATTTCTCCTGCATCGCCCGCGGCGAGCACATGTTCGGCAGCCGCGGCGCCGAGCTCGCGCTGGTAAAAGAGGCCTTGGGCGATATGCCGCTGGCGGGATTCTTCTGCAACGGCGAGATTTCCCACGATCGGCTTTATGGCTACACCGGCGTGCTGACGCTGTTTCATTGAGCTGCGACCGACAGCGAAAGGCGCCCGCCACGCACCCCGATACTTCGCTCACGCCCAAGCCGGCAGTGTGGCGCCAGGTTTCGTACCGCCGCTGGCCAAGGGTGGAAGTCGAGGTCGGTGCCAGAATGCAAACTCCTGTGGAATCAATACATTTGCATGCCCTGACCAGCCAAGAAAACAGCCCTTGAAAAGGTGCATGATCGGGGCTGAAACCCGCCAAACGGAAAAGGAGGAGGAGAAACGGTTGGCGGGGAGGAAATTAAATAAATGCCCCCGGGATTCGCTTGCACTGTTCCTTGTCGTACAATTGGGTACAACTATGTGAATATCCCCGACCTGACGCGTTATCGGTGTCAATCCTGTCGCTAACGCGGCAATGCCGTAAGGACACGACCGCGATGGCTTCGCCCCATTCTCCGAGACAAAACCATATTCTCGCGGCCCTGCCCGAGGAGGATTACGCGCGCCTGCTGCCCAATCTGGAGCTTATCCCGATGCCGCTTGGATGGGCGGTCTACGAATCCGGTGGCCACATGGGCTACCTTTATTTCCCCACCACCAGTCTTGTCTCGCTGCTCTACGTGATGGAAGACGGTGCCTCGGCGGAAATCGCGATAAGCGGCAATGAGGGTCTGGTCGGCATCGCCTTGTTCATGGGAGGGGAAACCACGCCGAGCCGGGCAGTGGTCCAAAGCGCAGGCAATGGCTACCGACTCGGTGCGCATGCCGCAAAAAAGGAATTCGCAACGGGCGGCTATTTGCAGCATTTGGCGCTGCGTTACACGCAGGCGCTGATTACGCAGATGTCGCAGACCGCGGTGTGCAACCGTCACCATGCGCTGGACCAGCAACTGTGTCGCTGGTTACTGTTGAGCCTTGACCGATTATCGGGTGACGAACTGAAGATGACGCAGGAACTTATCGCAAATATGCTGGGTGTACGTCGGGAAGGGGTGACCGAGGCAGCTGGCAAATTGCAGGCGGAAGGATTGATTCAGTATAGCCGCGGCCGCATCAAGGTACTGGATCGCGCAGGACTTGAGAAGCGCGTATGCGAGTGCTATGCGGTGGTGAAACGAGAATACGACCGCTTACTGCCATATCAGATCCCCGGGCTGCCAAACACCGCAACATAGCCGTACTTGCAACCTGCTGATTATCGCCGGCCACTGGCAGAAAAGCCGGCGGCGAAGGCAAGGCGCACCTCTTCCGTACGCTATCGTACATACAAAGCTCACCGCAGTGAATATAGTTATTTGACCGTTCCGGATGGAACCACGTTGTTAGGTCGAATTACCGACGATTACTTTTCCGCCAGAAAGCCTATGGCGTACGGAGGAAACCCCATGCCCTCATCACATGATCCAAAGCAAAACCGCCTCCTTGCGGCCCTGCTCGCCGAGGATTACGCACAACTTCTGCCCGATCTTGAATTGACTTCGATGCCACTCGGATGGGTAGTATACGAGGCCGGTGTGCCCATGGAATACGTGTATTTCCCCACCACCTGCATTATCTCGATGCTCTACGTCATGGAAAATGGCGACTCGGCGGAGATCGCAATCATTGGCAACGACGGGCTGGTTGGCGTCTCCGTGTTCATGGGCGGCGATAGCGTGTCAAGCCGGGCAGTCGTACAAAACGCGGGCGAATGCTACCGGATCAAAGCGACGCTCCTGGAAAAGGAGTTCAAACGCGGAGGTAGTCTGCAACTACTGGCACTGCGTTTCACGCAGACACTGATTGCACAGATGGTCCAGACGGGGGCGTGCAACCGGCACCATACGCTGGAACAGCAGCTATGCCGCTGGCTTTTGCTGAGCTTGGACCGTTTGCGCGGGAACGAGGTGCTCATGACGCAGAAGTTGATGGCCAACATGCTCGGCGTGCACCGCCCGGGCGTTACAGAAGCTACGCACAAGTTGCAAAAAGACGGATTGATCAAATACGGCAGTGGGCGCGTTACGGTGCTGGATCGCCCGCAACTGGAAAACCGTGCATGCGAGTGCTATGGCGTAGTGAGGCGTGAGATTGAACGCTTGTTCGCATATAAGCTCCCGATTCAGCTCGAACCAGTAAGCTGAGGCTTTTTGAAGACCTTACTTGCCATGCTTGTTGGTACAAGGTCCGCGTAGCGCCGGCGAACCTGGATCGCGCTGCGCGCGCCGCGCCCAGCCTGGCTTCGGCCCAGTGCGTGCATTGCGCAGTTTCGCGCTATGCTATGCGACACGGCAGCGCGGTGTCGGTGCTTCCAGCGCCGGGCGCAGCCGCACGCTCCAATCCAACCGTATAAGGAGAAATGACATGGGCAATCGCGACAGGCCGGGCAAGGAGAAAAAGAAACCCAAACAACCGAAAACGCCAAAACCCGCCATTCGCGCAGGCGGCGCCTGAGCGCGACGGACCGGATCCGCGGCCGCGCCTGCTGCCGACGGGTCCGGGCTGCCGCAGCCGAACGCTCAGTCCGACAGTTCCAGCACCATTTCCACTTCGACCGCGATCTGGTTCGGCAGCGCGGCCATGCCGACGGCTGAGCGCGCGCCGCGGCCGCGTTCCTCGCCGAAGACTTCGACGAACAGGTCGGAGAATCCGTTGATGACCTTGGGCATCTGGTCGAAGTGCGGCGCGGCGTTGACCATGCCGAGCACCTTCACCACCTGCTCGACCCGGTCGAGCGATCCGATCACCGAGCGGATGTTTGCCAGCATGTTGAGGCCCACGAGCCGGGCCGCCGCGTAGCCCTGATCCACGCCCAGATCGGCACCCAGTTTGCCGGTCATCGAGCTTCCGTCGGGCCGGCGCGGACCGCAGCCCGACATGAACAGCAGTTTGCCTGCGCGCACGCCGGCGACGTAGTTCCCGATCGGCGCGGGCACCGGCGGCAGCTCGATCGCGAGTTCCTTCAATCTGGCTTCGACATTCATGTTCGTCCTCCTGGAGGATTACCGCGCATATGAACGGCGCCCGGCGGGCACTACACGCCGAGATACTTCTGGTGCAGTTCGGGCTGCGCGCGCAGTTCGGCGCTGGCGCCGTCGTAGACCGTCGCGCCTTTCACCAGGATCACGACGCGATCGGCGATGGCGGATACCGCGGCGAAATTCTTGTCCACGATCACCGCGGCGATGCCCGCCTGCTTGATCCGGCCGATGATGCCCCAGATCTCGCGCGAGATTTTCGGCGCCAGCCCTTCCGTCGCCTCATCCAGTATCAGCAGCTCGGGATTGGTCATGAGCGCGCGCCCGATGGTGAGCATCTGCTGCTCGCCGCCGGAGAGCTGCGCGCCGCCGTGCGCGAGGCGCTCCGCCAGGCGCGGAAACGTCTGCATGACGCGATCGAAGGTCCAGTCGCGGCGCCCGTCCTGCCCTGCGCGCGCAGCCATCACCAGGTTCTCGCGCACCGACAGATTCGGGAATATGCCGCGGCCTTCGGGCACATAGGCGACGCCGCGGCGCGCAATCGCGTGCGGCGCGGCCTGCGTCATGTCGTCGCCGGCAATGCGCACTTGCCCATGGCGCGGGCGCACCAGCCCGAGCACGCTCCGCAGCAGCGTGGTCTTGCCCATGCCGTTCCGGCCCATAAGGCCCACGGTCTCGCCGCGGCGCACGGCGAAGTCCACGCCGTGCAGCACATGGCTCGCGCCGTAGTAGGTGTGGATGCCGCGCGCTTCGAGTAGTGCGCCCTCTGTCATCAATGCGCATCCTCCGCGCCAAGGTAGGCCTCCTGCACCGCCGCGCTGCCGCGTATCGCCTCGGGCGCGCCGGATTCGAGCACGCGCCCGTCCACCATGACCGTGAGGCGGTCGGCCAGCGCGAATACCGCGTCCATATCGTGTTCGACCAGCATTATCGCGTGCGCCGGCTTCAGCTTGCGCAGCAATTCCACCATGCGCGCGGATTCCTCGCCGCCCATGCCCGCGAGCGGCTCGTCCAGCAGCAGGATGCGCGGGCGCGTCGCCAGCGTCATGGCGATCTCCAGCTGGCGCTGCTCGCCATGCGACAGGCTCGCCGCGGTCTCGTGCACGCGCGACTCCAGCCCCACCTGCGCCAGCGCGCGCTCGGCCTCCTCCACGACTTCGCGATAGGCATGGGCCGGCCGAACGAAGCGCATCGAGCTGGGCAGGCGCGATTGCGCCGCGATGCGGCAGTTTTCCAGCACCGTAAACGGCAGGAAGATGTTGGTCTTCTGGTAGCTGCGCCCCACGCCGCGCTGCGAAATCCGGTCCGCCGAGAGCCCGGCGATATCTTCGCCATCCAGGTAAATGCTGCCCGAACTGCAGGGCAGATCACCGGACAGCAGACTGGTGAGCGTGGTCTTGCCGGCGCCGTTGGGCCCGATCACCGCGTGGATCTGGTCGGTGAAGAACTCGAGCGACACGTCGTTCACCGCGACCAGGCCGCCGAAGTGCCGGGACAGGCGCTCAGTGCGCAGAACCGCTTCAGCCATGGGGCCCCTGCTCCCTGCTCATTCCGCCGCCTCCGTCCGGTCGTCATCATTCATACTGAGCCACTGTCGGCGTCCGGCGGCAATCGCGGCCGGTCGCATCCCCATTGCATGGGGCCCCTGCTCCCTGCTCATTCCGCC
>JAAOZY010000212.1 GCA_012274205.1 Betaproteobacteria bacterium | reverse complement strand
GTTTATTGCGGTGCATCTGGCGATGGTGGCGCTGGTCCCGCGCACACTGTTGGCCATGATCCGCGGCCGCTGAGGAGCGATGATGATCCTGAAACCCCCGCGCAAGATTGCATTGGACGGCGACGCTGTGGCGAAGGAAGCGCTGCGCCGCCTCGATCGACCGGCCCGCCGCCTGTTCCTGCGGCGCTCGCTCACCCTTGGCGGCCTGTCGCTGCTGACCGGCTGCGCCATCAGCGACGAGGAGAGTGTGGAGCACACGCTGACGCTGGTGTCGCGCTTCAACGACCGGGTGCAGGGCTGGCTGTTCGATCCGAATAAGCTGGCGCCTACCTATCCCGAATCGATGATCACGCGTCCGTTTCCGTTCAACGCTTATTACGGCGAGGACGAGATCCGCGAGGTCGACGCGGCGGGCTACCGGCTGGAAGTCGGCGGCATGGTCGCCGACAGGCGCGCCTGGAGGCTGCCCGAACTGCATGCGCTGCCGCAGACCGATCAGATTACGCGCCACATCTGCGTCGAAGGCTGGAGCGCGATCGGCAGGTGGGGCGGCGTGCGCTTTTCGGACTTCCTCGCCCGCGTAGGCGCGGACACCGGCGCGAAGTACGTCGGCTTCAAGTGCGCCGACGATTATTACACCAGCATCGACATGCCCACTGCGCTGCACCCGCAGACGCTGCTGACGCTTAGCTACGACGGCGAGCAGCTGCCGCCGAAATACGGTTTTCCGATGAAGCTGCGCATGCCGACCAAGCTCGGCTACAAGAATCCGAAGCACATTCAGGCGATCTTTGTCACCAACACCTACCCCGGGGGCTACTGGGAAGACCAGGGGTACAACTGGTTCGGCGGCAGCTGAGTGCACATCAGCCGCCCTGAAACGCCGGCGTCACTGCCGCTAGATTTTCATTCACTTATACAGGAGTTCACCATGATCAAGATTATCTCGACCATCGTTTCCATCGGCCTGCTGCTGGCTGGCGGAAGCGCGCTTGCCGATGACATGAAGAAAGACACGATGGCCAAGGACAACATGGCCAAAGACGAGATGAAAAAGGACACGATGAAGAAAGACACGATGAAGAAGGATACGATGAAGAAAGATACGATGAAGAAAGACAGCATGAAGAAGGACAGCATGAAGAAGGACAGCATGGCCAAGGACGAAATGAAGAAGTAATCGGTCGCGGGCGGCGCGCGCTGAACCCGTAAGGGCGCAGCGCTCCCGCAGCAGACGGAAGCGCCGGGCCTGACACGGTCCGTTCGGCTCGGCTATCATGGGCGCAGACCCATTCCTGCACGGGGGCGTCGGCCATGAGCCACAAACATGAACATCTAATCGAGGCGATATTCCGCGACCCGATCACCGGCAATATCCACTGGCGCGAAGTCGAGTCGCTGCTGCACCATCTGGGCGCCGAGGTCGAATCGCTCTCGGGTGCGCGCCTGCGGGTCAAACTCAATGGCCACGAGGACGTGCTGCACCGCCCGCACCATGGAAATACGCTCGACCGCTCGGCCATCAAGATCCTGCGCGAGTATCTCGCCCGCTCGCGCGTTACGCCTTCACTGCTGGAGGCGGAAAAGCAGCGCGCGAAGGATGCATAAGCTTTATTGCGGTCTGACCCCGAGTCCGGGGGCGGAGCAATTCGTCGATCTGCTAACGCGCCCGGGCTTGAGGATAGAGCGCATCGCTTCCAACGGCCAGGCCAGCCCGCCGGGATTCTGGTACGACCAGGCGCAGGCCGAGTGGGTGCTCCTGCTGCGCGGTGAAGTCAGCATCACTTTCGAAGGCGAAGCCGCGCCGCGATCGCTGCAAGCTGGCGATTTTCTCGATATCGCGGCGCATCAGCGTCACCGGGTCGAATCCACCGCAGCGGATACGCTGTGGCTGGCCGTCCACTACGACCAACGGGAGTCCTAGCGACGACCAACGGGAGTCCTAGCGACGATCAACGGGAGTCCTAGCGGCGACCAAAGGGAGCCCCAGCGGCGAGCGCAGGAAGTCCTGCGGCGCTGATTAGCCTACAGCCAGCAACTCAACCTCAAATACCAGCGTCGCGTTCGGCGGAATCACGCCACCAGCGCCGCGCGCGCCGTAGCCGAGCTCGGGCGGGATGGTCAGCTTGCGCTTGCCCCCGACCAGCATGCCCTGCACGCCCTCGTCCCAGCCGCGGATAACCTGCCCGGCGCCCAGATTGAACACGAAAGGATCATTGCGATCCTTGCTCGAGTCGAACTTGCTGCCGCTGGTAAGCCAGCCGGTGTAATGCACGGTAACGCTGTGTCCGGCAGCCGCGGCCGCGCCTTCGCCGAGGACCAGTTCCTCGATGGTCAGTCCGCTGGGAGTTTTGCTGGTCGACATGGCTGCCTCGAATTGAAGATAAAACGCTATTGTAGTGGCTGTCCGCGGCCGCGTGCGTGCATCATTGCTCCAGCCGGAGCTGCGCCGCCGCGCTGCTATAATCCCAGCCCCTGCCTTGCCTTAGTGCCAAGCCTGTGGCGCGCGCAGCGCCAGCAACCCTGAACTATGGACCTTTACGATATCGCCATAATCGGCGGCGGCATCAACGGCGCGGGCATCGCACGCGACGCCGCCGGTCGCGGCCTGAAGGTGCTGCTCGCGGAGCAGAACGATTTCGCCTCGGCGACTTCCTCGGCCAGCACCAAGCTGATTCACGGCGGCCTGCGCTATCTCGAGCATTACGAGTTTCGCCTGGTGGCCGAGTCCCTGGCCGAGCGCGAAGTGATGCTGCGCATCGCGCCGCACATTATCTGGCCGCTGGAATTCGTGCTGCCGCACGAGAAGCATCTGCGCCCGGCGTGGATGGTCCGCGCCGGCCTGTTCCTCTACGACCACATTGGCGGACGCAGTAGCCTGCCCAAGTCGCGCAGCGTCAGGCTGGCGCCCGACGGCCACGGCGCCGGCCTGAAGTCCGAATTCAGCCGCGGCTTCACCTATTACGACGCCTGGGTCGACGATGCGCGCCTGGTGGTGCTGACCCTTGCGTCGGCGCGCGCGCATGGCGCCGCGGTGCTCGCGCGCACGCGCTGCACCGGCGCGGAGCGCGATGGCGAGGCCTGGCGCGTGACGCTGCGTGACCAGGCGAGCGGCAGCGAACGCGAGGTGCGCGCGCGCATCCTGGTGAACGCCGCCGGTCCCTGGGTGAAAAGCCTGCTCGACCAGCAATTGCGCATCGAATCGCCGGGCCGCGTGCGACTGGTGAAAGGCAGTCACATCGTGGTGCCGCGCATCCACGACAAGCGCTACGCCTATATCCTGCAGAATCCCGACCGGCGCGTGGTGTTCATGGTCCCCTACGAGCGCGAGTTCACGCTCATCGGCACCACCGACGTGCAGGTTGCGGAGCGCGATCTTCCACCCGCGATTTCCACCGACGAGGTCGCCTACCTGTGCGCGGCGGCGAGCCGCTACAGCGCGCGCCCGATCAGCGCCGATCAGGTGGTATGGAGCTACAGCGGCGTGCGCCCGCTGTATGACGACGGCGAGGAGGATCCCTCGGCCATCACCCGCGACTATGTGCTGCTGCTCGACGAGCAGGGTCCGCCGCTGCTGTCCGTATTCGGCGGCAAGATCACCACCTATCGCAAGCTCGCCGAACAGGTGATGCAGAAGCTCGCGCGCTGGGTCCTGGCGCATCGGCCCTGGACCCACGACGAGGCCTTGCCCGGCGGCGATTTTGGCGGCCGCGACTATGCGGCGATGACACTGGCCGACTGGCAGCGGTACAGTGAGCTCTTCGACGACACGATCTTCGCGGCGGTCACGCCTGACGCCGCGGTGGCGGCGCGGTTGACGCCGCAGTCCACCGGTCCGCACGCGGTGCGGGCCGCGCTCGGTGATATCAACACCTGGCTTCAGGGAGAGGCCCAGTT